>DOWQ01000414.1 GCA_003519485.1 Streptomyces sp.
GTCGAGTTGACGGCTGGTCTGGCTTCCTACGCCCGAATACACGGACTAGCTCAAGTCGAGGTGAGCGGGCCCCCAGCGATCGGTGAACTCGTCACGGAGTTCAGCTTCGATGAGGTGCGCTATGTCGATGCCCACCAGAAACCCGCAGTGGACATTGCGGCGGTACCCCGGACTTGGCGATGCGGCCAACGCGGGCTGCGCTGCTTGAGCGACCAACTCGTCGACGCGGCAAGAGTTCCGTCAAAGGCGGACACGCCGCCGTCGACTCTCCCCGGGGGATCCGTGATGTGGTTCGCCCGGCACAATCGCCTCGGCGATGCGCTGGGCATCGTGACTGGCCTGGAGCACTACTGCCGCGACAACGCCGTGGCGTCAGTTGCCGTCACCGGTTCCCCCATTCTCGCAGAAGTTGTCGAGGTGTTCGCATGCGAGCGGGTGAGCTATGTCCCTTCGCCCAGCGAAGCGATCAGTGGCGACGCGATCTTCGCCGGATCTTCATGGAGCGTCCCATGGCTTGACCGGTTCAACCACGCCGTCACCGACACCTTCGGGGGGCAAGCTCGCCACCGAGTACCGCCACTTCCCCTCCGTGAGGCACCGACGCCTGGCCAAGAGAATGTGGTGTATTGCCAGCTCGATGCGCGTTCTAGCACCCCACTGCCGCGACACTCCGCCCGGCGGCTCCTGAGCCAGGTTGCAGCACACGGCGAAGTGCGGGTCCTCGGCGGACCCGACACCGAGGACTACCTCGGTCGAGACCTGACCTACGTACGGGCTGATCTTCCCGAGATGGTCGCCCGTCTGCTGTCATGCCGTCTCTTCGTGGGGTGCGACAGCGGCCTGGGCCACCTGGCGGGTTGCCTCGGCGTGCCTGGTCTGATCGTCAGCACCGACGACTTCGAGACGACCTGGTCATTCTTTCGAGGTTACGCCAGCCTGAGTGTTGTCTCGCTCGCGGCAACAGACTTGCTCCTGCCATGAAGCCTCCGACAGAGCAGGCAGTCCTGCAGGCGGCCAGTCGATGCCTGCACCAAGAAGCCGTGACCGCGCACCGAATCCCGATGGGCCGCAGTCACTTCGTGTTCACGGTGGAGCTGGTGTCCGGTGAGTCCGTTATTGCGCGGATCACACGACACGACCGCGCCGAGTGCTTCGCTGGATTCGCGTATTGGCGGCGCCAACTCGCTCGGGTGGGAGTGCCCGTTCCCCGCGTGTTGTCCATGGACCTAACCGGGACGGTACTGCCCTGGCCGATCATGCTCCTTGAGCAAGCCACAGGGGATGATCTCTGCAATGTCTACGTCGACCTTGCAGCCGCCGAGAAGCGCACCGTCGCCGACGACCTGCTCGATATCCAACACCGTATGAGCGACCTTCCGCCCGGTCCCGGATACGGCGGCATCGCCAGTTACAGCGACCTTCGCTGCCACCCCCGCTGGTCGGACGTACTCTGGGAGTACTTCACCGGCGCAATCGATCAACTGACGCCCTCGCAGCGGCAGAGACCAGCCATCGGAGAAGTCCGCAGAACCATCCGCGAGCTACGCCCCCATTTCGATCGTATCGACCCGTTGCCCTACCTGATCGACGCTACCCACCAGAACGTGTTGGTGGATGGCGGGAGAGTCACGGCGATCGTCGACCTGGACGAGGTCGGATTCGGTGACGCCCTATATCCGCTCGGCGTCGCTCGCGCTGGCCTTTTGGCCCGTGGACCCGAGGCGGACTGCATCGAAGAAGTTGCCGCGCCGCTGTGCGTCGGCCCAATTCGGCAGCGTGTATTCGACCTGTACTCAGCGATCGCATGCCTCAAAATGCTCGCCCCCAGTCCCCTCAGCGTTACCGGCCCACCCTCGGCTGACAGCCAGATCGCCTCCCGGCTCTGGACCTTGCTCGATATCTTCGCGACCGCAGCGGCCCACAGGGAGTACGCATGACGGGTACCGTCTTCGTGAGTATCGACGACTTCACCCGCGAGGGCTTCACCAATGGCCTGTTCCTGCAAGTTCGCGAGCTACTGCAACGCGTCGTCACCCGAGGGCACCCGGCCAGCCTCGCCTGCATCGCCCAACACAGGAATCCCGGAACCGAACGCAGAACACGAACAGTCCAGGGTTGCACCGTCCACGAAACATTTGTCGGTGCCCCGGGATCGGCGAGCGCATACCGGCGGGCTCTTCAAGATCTTCTGATCGACCTGGACCCCGACGTAATACTGCTCAACTCGTGCGCAGTCCGCCTCAATGAAGCGCATCATGCCGTGCTGGACGAAAGCCTTGCGAGCGGCCGGCGGGTAGCCGTGCTCGTGACCGACCAGCTATACCCCACAAGCCATGACCACCCCGCCGACGAGGTCCGGTGCTACTACAACCTGATGCGGCAGGCCAGCGTGCATGCAGTCAGCCAGACAATCGCCGACGCCTTTCACAGCCAGACCGGTGTGCCGGCGCAGGTTCTCCCCAACCTCCTACCCGAGCGGCAAGTCAGCCCAGCGTCCCTGGGGACGACAGGCCGGTTCTTGACATTGATCAATCACCATCCCATCAAGGGCCGGTGTGTCTGGGACGCGCTCATTCGTCAGCGCCCCAGCGACGCCTACCTTGTCGTGGAGACCTGGCCCGATGTCCCGGCGTACGCGCCGCCCTCACCGAACGTCCAAGTGGCCCCATTCGCCCCGGACCCCACCACGATCTACAACCGCACCAGGATTCTGCTGGTGCCTTCCCTGGGCCCCGAAGGTCTCGCACGAGTCACGCTTGAAGCAATGGAGTCAGGAGTGCCTGTCGTGGCTCACCGGATAGGTAGCCTGCCCGAGCTCGGAAACGCCGCGATGTTCGTCGCCCCGCCACCGATCGCCGGCTACCAGCTTGAGGACAATGTGCTATATCCCGTGGTTTCCCCGAACGACATCGAGCGGACCGCGCGGGATCTCGGCCAGTCGATCGACGCGATCGATCGTGATCCGGCACTCAGGACCCGATTCGTGACAAATGGCAGAGCACTCGTACGTGACTACCGCGATCACAGCGAAGCTGTCGTCGACCGGCTGCTCGACGTATGGTTCGGGGCTGTGTGATGCAGGACACTCCCGAGTGCGACATGATCTTGGTTGCTCCCTCCCACGTACGGCCGCCGACCAGCACAAACGCGGAAGCCCGGCTGGAGCACTAGACTGGCCGCCGCACTCATACACGCGACACAAGGAGACACAGGACCGTGACGGCCATCGTCGACGAGCTCAGGTGGCGCGGGCTGATCGCCCATGTCACTGACGAGGATGCATTGCGCAAGGCACTCGCGGATGGCCCCGTCACGTTCTATTGCGGTTTTGACCCGACCGCGGCCAGCCTGCACGTCGGCCACCTGGTACAGGTGCTCACCCTCCGCCGGCTCCAGCAGGCCGGGCACCGGCCGCTGGCGCTCGTGGGCGGCGCGACCGGCCACATCGGCGACCCTCGGCCCACCGCCGAGCGCACCCTGAACGACCCGGAGACCATCGCCCAGTGGGTGACCCGGCTGCGCGCGCAGATCGAGCCGTACCTCTCCTTTGAGGGTGACAACGCGGCGATCATGGTCAACAACCTGGACTGGACCGCGGGCCTGTCCGTGATCGAGTTCCTGCGGGACATCGGCAAGCACTTCCGAGTGAACAAGATGCTCACCAAGGACTCGGTCGCCCAGCGCCTGGCGTCCGACCAGGGCATCAGCTACACGGAGTTCAGTTACCAGTTGCTTCAGGCCATGGACTTCGTGGAGCTGTACCGGCGGTACGGCTGCACTCTCCAGACGGGCGGCAGCGACCAGTGGGGCAACCTCACGGCCGGTCTGGATCTGATCCACCGCCTGGAGCCGCACGCCGAGGTGCACGCGCTCGCGACGCCACTGATGACGAAGGCGGACGGCACCAAGTTCGGCAAGACGGAAACTGGCACGCTCTGGCTCGACCCGGAGATGACCACGCCGTACGCGTTCTACCAGTTCTGGCTGAACACGGACGACCGGGACATCTCGCGGTACATGCGCATCCTCTCCTTCAAGTCCCGCGAAGAGCTGGAGGAGTTGGAGAAGGTGACCGATGAGCGGCCGCACGCCCGTACCGCGCAGCGTGCGCTCGCCGAGGAGCTGACCACGCTGGTGCACGGCGCCGACCAGTGCGCCGCCGTGATTGCCGCGTCGAAGGCGCTGTTCGGGCAGGGTGAGCTCGTCGCCCTCGACGAGGCGACGCTGGCCGCCGCGATCTCCGAGCTCCCGAACGTCACGGTGACCGAGCTCGGCCAGGTCACCGATCTGTTCGCGGAGGTTGGCCTGGTGGCGAGCAAGTCGGCCGCCCGCCGCACCGTGAAGGAGGGCGGCGCCTACGTGAACAACGCAAAGGTGACCGCCGAGGACGCGGTGGCCACGCCCGACGAGCTGCTTCACGGACGCTGGCTGGTACTGCGCAGGGGCAAGAAGAACCTGGCGGCGATCGAGGTCACCAGAGCCTGAAGTAGAACCGGGAGATGGAAGCTCAGCCGTGAGCGGGAGGAGTACTTCCGGCTCACGAAGCTGGGCTACGGCAACGGCGAGGCGAGCAAGCTCGTCGGCATCAACCTTCGGACCGGTCGTGAGGGGCGCAAACGGCCGGTCCGGGCGCCTCTTGTGCATCCCTCGGAGACCGACGGGTGCACAAAACACATAGCCGACCTCTACGGGATAAAGTCACTGTCCGTGCCATTGCCAGCGAGCTAGGTCGATCTCCGGCAATATCGCTGGCTCGGACCTGCTGGTTTGACATGTCTCCCGAGTGGTCGCGGGCGAGGCGCTGCGGAAGTTCAGTGGGTAGCCGTGGCCAGCAGCTTGGGCAGAGCACGCATATCGCCGAATAGGGTGGTGCCTGGTCCTTCCAGTCGTGAGGCTGGTGTGAGACCGCCGTAGTAGCCGAAGGCCCGCATGCCGGCGCTACGGGCCGCCTGAACTCCGTATGCGCTGTCCTCGATCACCGCGCACCGCCCGGGCTCCACGCCCATGGAACGTGCAGCGTGCAGGAAGAGGTCGGGGGCAGGCTTGCCTCGAGGGACGTCGGCTGCGCTGAAGATGCGCTCCTCGAAGTGGTCGCTCAGCGCGACGATCTCCAGGTTTCTCCTGATGCCGGCGTGGTCGGTGTTCGACGCGACGCAGACGGGTGTGGTGAGGCCGTTCAGGGCTTCTGCGACGCCATCGACAGCGGTCAGGTCCGCTTCGAAGGCCGCCTTATACAGGTGCTCGTATCGCTGCAGCCAGTCCTTCTCCAGACGCCGTCCAAGCTGTTCCTCCACGGCAGCCGTGTAGACCTCGGTGGACGAGCCGACAAACTTCTCGATGATCTCTTCCTCGGTGAACATGCACCCCAGGTCACCCATGATCACCGCATCCACCTTGACGGCTATCCGCTCGCTGTCCACCAGTACGCCGTCACAATCGAAGATGACCAGCTCAACAGTGCTCCGCGTCATGATCGGCATTGTAGACCTGTGGTGACCAAGCCCCGTGCCGCGTATGGCAGTCGTCGGGTTTGCCGTTGCGGCTGCCCAAGAGGCAGAGCCGGATACCTGCGAGCACTGCCGCGACCTTCTCGATATCTGAAGGACCATCCAGCCGAGGAGCAGGCAACTTGGTGACGGCACGGTGGGCGAGGTGCTGCAGCAGCACCTCATGAGCCACCTCATCGAACGCATGCCAGGTGCGCCGGTTCCGCCGCAGTGATTGGCGTCGCGTCAGGACTGAGGACGCGGGCAGCATCAAGCTCTCCAGCGTGGCCACCGACATCATGGGCGTCTCCGGCCGGGCTATGCTCACCGCCCTCATCGACGGAGAACGCGACGTCCACCGGCTGGCAGGGATGGCCAAGGCCCGTATGCGCCCCAAAATTCCCGCCCTGGTCGAGGCCCTGGCCGGGAACTTCGGCGAACATGATGCGTTCCTGTTCCAGTTGCACCTGGAACGCATCGACCACCTCACTGCCGCGATCGGCGAGCTGTCAGCACGGATCGAGGAGGAGATACACCCTTTCGCCCGCCCGCTTGAGCTTGTGCAGACCATCTTCGGCGTCGGCCAGGGAGTCGCCGAAGCCATCATCGCCGAGACTGGCGGGGACATGACCCGCTTCGCGACCGCCGGGCATCTCGCCTCGTGGGCCGGAGTCTGTCCCGGTCGCCATGAGCCCGCCGGCAAGCACAAATCCGGCCGCAGACGCCACGGCAACCGATGGCTCGGCGCCGCACTGGGCACCGCGGCCATGGCGGCCTCCCGCACCCGCGATACCACCTACCTCGGCACCCGCTACCACCGCCTCAGCAAGAAGAAAGCCCTCGTCGCCCTCGAACATTCACTCCTGACCGCGGTCTGGCACATGCTCACCGGCGACGTCGCCTACCAGGATCTCGGCGGGGACTACTACGCGAAGTACGACCCTGAGCGGGCTATACGACGCATCACCCGCCAGGCCAACACCCTCAGCTCCGACTCCATCGAAGCCACTCGAACACCCCGGCGGCCCAATTCGCTTATCTCGGTTCACCCTTCATTTTCGGACCAGTCCCTTACATGGAAGAGCGGGACGGTGCGGGGTCAGCAGCCAGCTCTTTCTCGACTTGGATGCCCAGCACGCGGAGCAGATCCGCTGTGATCACACGGTAGGCGTTGCCGAGCTTGAGCACCCGACACGGGTACGCCCCTCGCTTGGCCAGGGCGTACCCGGTTGAGCGCCCCATCACGAAGGCGCGATTGGCGATTTCCAGGTCGATCGCGGCGGGGAGAGCGAGCAGCTCGTCGCGGGTCAGGCCCTGCGCTCCATGAACAGCGCTCTGCGTAGCCACGGCGTACTCCAATCGATCGAGGCCTTCTCTGCAGAGAACTAGTACCACGGATGTTGCAGCCACAGATTTTAAGACGTTAAGTTGCAGTCATGACACATCCTGATTGGCCAGCGCTCCTCACAGCACGTGTAGCGGAAGAGATCCGTCGCGTGCGTAAGACCAACGGCCTCACCGTGGCGGACGTGGCTGACGCCTGCGCCACTCTTGGCCTGGCCGTTCCGCGCACAACGATCACCAACCTGGAGACCGGGCGGCGACACTCGGTCGACCTGGCCGAGTTCCTCATCCTGGCCGAGGTCCTCGGCATCCCGCCGATCAGCCTGCTGTTTCCCCTCGGCGCGGCGCCGTCGGTGGAGAGACTGCCAGGGCGCGAGGTCTCCGTCTGGGACGCGGTGGCCTGGTTCACCGGCGAGGAGGCGACAGGCGAGGCCGCCGCCGAGGGGACGCCCCGCGAGCTCCTCGACACCTTCCGAGCCCATAGCGACGCCGTGGCTACAGCGCAGGTCTCCACCAGCCTCGCAAAGGAGCGGAGGCAGAAGGCGAGCATCACCCTCGCCCCGTCCCGGCGCCAAGCTCTCCTGGAGACAGCGGCAGGGTACGAGCAGCTCGCCTTCGACGACTGCAGAGAACTGCGCGACTTCCGCATCGCCATGCGCGAACGCGGCGTCACACCCCCGGAATTGCCCGCCGAGCTCGCCTTCGTCGACACAACCGAGCCCGACGAGGCGGACTGAGGCACACAAGACCGCACCTGTCGTCCCGCTTGTACGTGCTCTCGCTGACTCAGCTTCCTTCAGGACCCGAGCATTTGATCCAATTCTCGGGCGGGCAACACTCGCGCTGCCCCTTGCCCACAAACCCTGCCGCAATCCCCAGCCACAGACCGCCGTCCCCGTCTCACCTGCTCCAACCCCAAGGAAGACACGTGAAGGAACCCATACGGAAGATCACCCACAAAGACGGCCGCACACGCTATCGGCTTGTCGTGGACATCGGCACCGACGCCGAGGGCAAGCGCCAACAGCTCACCCGTACCTTCAACACCAAGAAAGAAGCCCTCAGCGAGCTCTCCCGCATCCGCCACGAGGTTCATGCTGGGACCTTCGTCGCGCCGACCAAGACGACGGTGAACGACTGGCTCGACGCCTGGCTCAAGAGCGCTATCCGGGATGTCGAGGAGGCCACCGCCGCGAACTACGAGGACGCCCTGCGCCCGGTGCGTACCCATCTCGGCAACAAGGAACTCCAGCAGCTTCTCGAATCGGACATCGAAAGCCTTATCGACTGGATGCTCACCCACGGGCGGGTTCGCGGCGGCAAGCCCGGCACCGGCCTTGGCCTCCGGTCCGTCCGACTCACCCTCGGGCGACTGCGGGCAGCCCTCAACGTGGCCGTGCGCCGGCAGCTGGTCGTTCGCAACGTCGCCGAACACGTCACCATCCCGCGCCACGCACGGGAAGCGGCACAGGCCGCCAAGGCCAACCGCGTCCCCTGGACGGAAGAGGAGGTGGTGCCCTTCCTACGGCACATCGCCACAGACCGCCTGTACGCACCGATGCTGCTGCTTCTGCTGGGGCTGCGCCCGGCCGAAGTGTGCGGGCTGCGCTGGACCGACGTCGACCTGGAGGTGGGAAGCATCTCCGTGGCCGAAACGCGGACCAATGTGGAAACGAAGGTCGTGGAGAAGGCACCGAAGTCTGCGGCCGGAAAGCGGAAACTCCCCCTGCCTCAGATTGCCCTCACCGCGCTCAAGGCGTTCCGCAAGACCCAGGCCGAGGAGAAGCTCGCTGCCGACCAGAAATACGCCGCCTCCGGCCGCGTTGTGGTCGACGAGTTCGGCGGACCGGTGAAGACCGACTGGCTCAGGCGCCGTTGCTACAAGCTGATGGAGGTCGCCAGGATCCGTCGCGTCCGCCCGTACGACGCACGGCATGCCTGCCTCACCTGGCTCGCCGCCTCCGGTGTGCCGGACGTCGTGGTGTCCGCGTGGGCCGGTCACAGTGACCTGTCGTTCACCAAGCGCGTCTACGTCCATCCGAACGCCGAGCACCTGCGGGCCGCCGCAGACCACATGGACAAGGTCCTCGGCCGAGCATGATCGAAAACGCAATGTGAGAAGTTGTGAGACGCACGCCCCCGGATACGCCTCAGGGCCCCGTCTCACGTGAGTGAAACAAGGCCCTGACCTGCGACAACACTGTCGGGACGACAGGATTTGAACCTGCGACCCCTTGACCCCCAGTCAAGTGCGCTACCAAGCTGCGCCACGTCCCGATGCCTGTGCGGCCCGGGGTTTCCCCCTCGCCGACCGGCAGAAAGAACAATACCGCACCCCGTGGGGTGCTCGCCCGCACCCCTCTGGTGGTGGGACGAGAGCGGTGTGGCGGTCGCGGATGAGTACTACTACTCATGTGCACGACAGGAACAGCGGTCAAGCTACGGCCATGAGCACACCTATCCATCGGTCCACGACCATGGCGTTCTTCGTGCAGGCCGCGATCTCCTTCGGGATCTCCCTGCTGGCGATGGCGTACGGCATCACCAAGCTGCCGCTCGGCACCTGGGAGCGGGGGTTCCTGGCCTTGGGACTGGTCTTCGTCGTGACGTCGAGCTTCACGCTCGCCAAGTGCGTGCGGGACCGGCAAGAGGTCGAGGAAGTGACCAGCCGGGTCGACAAGGCGCGGCTCGACAAGCTGATCTCCGAGCACGACCCCTTCGAGGTCAAGAATCTGTGACACCGGCTGCGGCCGGCCATCCCTCCGGCCGGAGCCCTCGGCCGGAGGTGCCGCCGGGTGGGGGCAGAGTGGCCGGCACGCCGCCCCCGGTCGGGTCGCCGTCCCTCCCTCGTCGACTGTGGCTGCCCGTCGCCGTCCGCCCCTGTGGGGGCGGGTGGGCGTGCGGCGGTCCACCCGTGAGGCCGCGGCGGGCCGCAGCTTCCCGGCGCCGAGCCCGCTGCGCCTCCCGTGTACCGGCGGGGCCACGGCCCTGCGACGAGCAGCCGGCAGAGGTCGTTGGGCGAAGCCGCCGACCGGACTGAAGCCGGCCCTTGACCTGAAGCAAGCTTGAGGTTGCAAGCTCGTTGGCATGACCTCCGCATCGACCATCGCATCGACCGAGCTCGGCCACGGGTACCGGCAACTGCCGGATCTGATGAGCCTGATGACCGGCGACGAGAAGCACGGCCCCGCCGCCACCTCCACCCTCGACGCCCTCTGGGTGCTCTACGACCGGGTGCTGCGGGTCTCCCCCGGCACCGTCGGCGCCCCCGGCCGCGACCGGTTCCTGCTGTCCAAGGGGCACGGGCCGATGGCCTACTACGCCGTGCTCGCCGCCAAGGGGTTTCTCCCCGTCTCACTGCTTCCCGGCTTCGGCGCGTACGACTCGCCGCTCGGCCACCATCCCGACCGGCTGCTGGTGCCCGGTGCCGAGATCGGCAGCGGCTCGCTCGGGCACGGCCTGCCGCTCGCCGTCGGCACGGCGCTCGGGCTGGCCGCGCAGGGGTTCACCGACTCCCGCGTCTGGGTGCTCATCGGCGACGCCGAGCTGGACGAGGGCAGCAATCACGAGGCCCTCGCCTACGCCGGCTCCGCCGGTCTCGAACAATTGCACACCCTCGTCGTCGACAACGCCTCCGCCACCCACGGTTGGCCCGGCGGCATCGCCTCCCGCTTCACGGCCGCCGGCTGGTCCGCGGTCACGGTGGACGGACGCGATCACGAGTCGCTGTACGCCGCGTACACCGCACCTCATCCGGGCCGGCCGCACGCCGTCGTCGCCCGCGTCGAGCCCAAGACCACCTGAGGACCGAGAGGACTTCTCCGCCATGGACACCATGCGTGAACGCTTCGCCTCCACCGTTTCCGGGCTCCTCGGCGAGGACCCGCTGCTTGCCGTCGTCCTCGCCGAGATCGGCGCGGACGGCTTCGCGGACGCCCGGCGGCGGCATCCGGGCCGAGTGATCAATGTCGGCATCCGGGAGCAGCTGCTGATCGGCGTGGGCGGGGGTCTGGCCCTCACCGGGATGCGGCCGGTGATGCACACCTTCGCCAGCTTTCTCATCGAACGCCCCTTCGAACAGGTCAAGCTGGACTTCGGACATCAGGGCGTCGGCGGCGTGCTCGTCAGCGCCGGTGGTTCGTACGACTGGCCGGCCGGCGGCTTCACCCATATGGCACCCGGCGACGTCGCCCTGCTGGACACCCTCGACGGCTGGACCGTCCACGTCCCCGGCCATCCCGACGAGGCCGAGACCCTGCTGCGGCACGCGGTCGCGGCCGGGGACGACAAGGTGTACGTACGGCTGTCGGTGCAGACCAACGCCGAGCCGCGGCCCGTCACCGGGGGCGGCTTCCTGACTGTGCGGGAGGGCGGCGGCGGGGTCGTCATCGCCGTCGGGCCGATGCTCGACAACGTCCTCGCCGCCGTCGCCGGACTGAATGTGACCGTCCTCTACGCGACGAGCGTCCGGCCCTTCGACGGCGACACCCTCCGGGCGGCACTGGACGCCCCCGGAATCCCGGCCGATGTGGTGCTCGTCGAGCCCTACCTCGCCGGAACGTCCTCCACGGCCGCCACCGAGGCTCTGGCCGACCGGCCGCACCGCGTGCTGGGGCTCGGCACGGCCCGCCGGGAGCTGCGGCGCTACGGCAGCATCGAAGAACACCTCGCCGGCCAGGGCCTGGACCCGCGCTCGCTGCGGGAGCGGATCACAGGATTTCTGCGCTGACCGCTGACCGCTGACCGCTGGCCACTGACGCCGTGCCCGCGCCACCGCGATCGCTTTCGCAGCCGCCACCGGACCGGCCCCCCGACCGCGCGCCGGTGGCCGGTGGCCAGTGGTGCCGTCGTCGGCCCGTCCGACGCCGCCCGACAGCCGCTGTCCGCCCTGTCGCGTCGACGATCACCGGGCGCCGTCAGCCCGCGAGCTCCTCCCTGGTCTCGGGATGCGCCTCCGCCAGTCTGCGCGGTGCCGCCTGGCGCCAGGAGTCCAGGAGGATCGCCCGCAGCTCCGCAGTGCTCTCCAGGGCGGCGAGACGCACCCGGAGCCACGCGTAGTGGTCGTCGTGGCCGCTCCGGATGTAGAACTTCTCCGGCTCCGCCTCGATCAGCTCGGCGCGGTCGCCGATGGGGCACTTCACCCCCACCGAGGCGTCATCCTCCGAGAGCGAGGCGAAGATCTTGTTCCGTACCCGGAAGGTGGGCATGCCCCAGGCGAGCTTCTCCGCCGTCTCCGGCAGGGACAGGGCAATGCTGCGGACATCCTCGGCAGTGGCCATGGCGACGCTCCGATCGCGATCGGTCCAGCGGTGCTCCAACGTCACTGACAGTAGTGGGGGCCTCTGACAGCCGGGCGTTCTGCCGGTCCGGGGGCCGCCGGCGGCTCCGGGCCGCCGGCGGGCCCGACCCTGCGCCGAAGGCCCGCCCCGAGCTCCGCTCACACGCGATCACACGTGCTTGTCGAGCCACTCCAGCAGGTCCCCGCTCACCTCGTCGCGGTTCGTCTCGTTGAGGATCTCGTGCCGCGCCCCCACGTATCCCTTCCAGCTCAGATCCTCCGTCCCGAGGTAGCGGAAGTCCTCCAGCAGCTCGTACACCAGCGTCATCCGCTGGTTGCAGGGGTCCTCGGTACCCACGGCGATGTGGACCGGCAGCCGCGCCGGGATCCGGGCCAGCTGCCGCGGGTCGTTGATCTTGCGCACCGCCCGCACCCAGTCGAGCGCCAGGCCCGCGCTGAACGGGAATCCGCACCGCTCGTCCGCGACGTATGCATCCACCTCCGCCGCGTCCCGCGCGAGCCACTCGAAGCCGGTCCGGTGCTCGTACGGGTCGTTGAAGGAGGCGAAGAGTTCGGGGATGTACGAGGACAGCGCGGTGCGTCCGCGCTCGGCGATCTCGCGCTCCAGACCCGCCATCGACTCCTCCGTCTCCGCCCCGGGCAGCGAACGGAAGGTGCCGGACAGGATCAGTCCGGCCAGCTCCCCGCCGTACTCCTGCGCGCAGTCCCTGGCCAGCATCGATCCCATGCTGTGGCCCAGCAGCACCAGCGGTGCGCCGCCGTGCGCGGCCCGCGCGGTGTCACCGATGGCCCGGAGGTCCGCGACGATCCCCCGCCAGCTGTCCTCGCCGACGACGCCGTAGCCGCCGGTCGAGGCCGCGGTCGCGCCGTGCCCGCGGTGGTCGGAGGCGACGACCCCGTAGCCGTGCCCGGTGAGGAAGCGGGCGAACCGGTCGTAGCGCAGACCGTGCTCGGCCGCGCCGTGCGCGATCTGTACGAGCGCGCGCGGCCGTCCGCTCTCCGGCAGCCAGGTGTACGACGCCACCCGCGCGCCGTCCGAGGTCTCGAGGTGGTCGGTGCGGTACGTGCTGCCCGTCTGCTGCGCCATGCGGCTCGCCTCCCGAATCGCTGTGCCCCGGGGGCGTCCTGGACCCTCCGGGGCCGGTGGTCCCGCCCTCACTCTCCCCCGGCCGGCGCTCGCCATGCGACAGTCTGCGGGCGAGCGGCACGCGCGCGTGCCCGGCCGCTCGCGTCGGAACAGCCGCAGCGCCGCCCGCGCGTACCCAGGACCCCGGCCACGTACGCCGGCGGTCGGGCGAACGTCCGGCAGGCGGGCGAGGTGGACGAGGCGGCGGCACCCGAGCCGGCACACCGGACATGCGCACGCGCACTCGCCTCGCCTCGCCTCGCCCACACCTTCAGCCGCGTCCATGCCCCGCGTCCGCTTCCGCGTCCACACCCCCGCCGCCGTCACCACCCGTCAGGCCCTGCCCAGCGATTTCAGTAACCGCTTAATCGCCAACACCGACAGCCAGGCCCACACGCCCCTCTCCCCTAAATGGCCCTGTGCAGCCTGCCCTGCCGCCGCCCGGGCGCTCCCATACCATTGACCGCCCATCCGTAGCGACCTACTCTGATCGGCGCAACTCAGTAAGCGCTTTCCACATCCGCCGACGGCATCAGCCACGGGAGCGCCATGAGTCATCCCGCACCCAGATCCCTGTCCCCGCACTCCCTCCTCACCGCCCTGCTCGCCCTGGTTCTCTCCTTGGCGATGGCCGCCCCCCTCACGGCCCGGGCCGATACCCACGACGCCGAACCGGCATTCCGCGTCCTCGTCTTCTCCAAGGTCACGAACTTTTACCACGACTCGATTCCCGCCGGAGTCGAGGCGGTCGAGAAACTCGGCGTCGAACACGGCTTCGAGGTCGAGGCCACCGACGACGCCACCGCCTTCACCGACGAGAACCTCTCCCGTTTCCAGGCGATCGTCTTCAACAACACCAACTCCACCCCGGAGAAGGGCGATCTGCTCAACGCGGATCAGCGCGCCTCCCTGCAGAAGTTCATCCGCGCCGGCGGCGGCTGGGTCGGCCTGCACGCGGCCTCCGCCAGCGAGCGCGACTGGGGCTGGTACGAGGGCCTGGTCGGCGCGATCTTCGACAAGCACCCGGCCGTACAGACCGGCCGGGTCAAGGTGCTGGACCACGCCCACCCCTCCACCAAGGGCCTCCCGGAGCTCTGGGAGCGCACGGAGGAGTGGTACAACTGGCGCGCCAACCCCACCGGCAAGGTGCACACCCTCGCCCAGATCAAGGTGCGGGACGGGATCAGCGGCCTCGACGAGGGCGTCGACCACCCGTACTCCTGGTGCCAGAAGTACGACGGCGGCCGCTCCTGGTTCACCGCCGGCGGCCACGACAAGGCGTCCTTCTCCGAGCCGGCCTTCCTCCAGCACCTCCTCGGCGGCATCACCTGGGCCGCCGGTGCCGCTCCGGGCGACTGCTCGGCCACCAAAACCGGCAGCTTTCAGCGCACCGCCCTGGCCACCGACGGCCTGGCCGACCCGTTCGAGCTGGCCGTCGCCCCCGACCGCCGGGTGTTCTTCATCCAGCGGACCGGCGAGCTGAAGCTGATCGACCAGCAGAACATGGAGGTCAGCACCGCTCTGGACCTCGAGTACACCCCGGAGATGACCAGCCAGTCCGACGGCCTGCTGGGGCTCGCCCTGGACCCGGACTTCGCCGAGAACAACTGGCTCTATCTGCTGCACTCCGACAAGACCGAGAAACGCCTCAACCTGTCGCGGTTCACCATCGACGGCAACACCGCCGACCCCGCCTCCGAGAAGCGGCTGCTGACGGTCCCGACCTACCGGGACGAGGGCCGGGCCAACTCCCACATGGCCGGTTCCCTCGCCTTCGACCGGCACGGCAATCTCTACGCCGCGACCGGCGACAACACCGACCCGTTCGCCTCCGACGGCTTCGCCCCGATCGACGAACGCGACGGCCGCCGCGCCTGGGACGCCCAGGGCACCTCGGGCAACACCGCCGATCTGCGCGGCAAGATCCTCCGGATCACCCCGCAGGACGACGGCACGTACACCGTCCCGGAGGGCAACCTGTTCGCCCCGGGCACGGAGAAGACCCGCCCCGAGATCTACGCGATGGGGATGCGCAACCCGTTCCGGATCACCGTCGACCCCATCAGCGACGCGCTGCTCGTCGCCGACTACGGGCCCGACGCCCGGCAGGCCGACCCGGACCGCGGCCCCGAAGGCACCGTCGAGTTCAACCGCATCACCGAGGCCGGCAACTACGGCTGGCCGTACTGCGTGGGCGACAACACCCCGTTCAGCGACTACGACTTCGCGACCGGGGAGTCCGGCGAGAAGTACGACTGCGGCGCGCTCGTCAACGACTCGCCGAACAACACCGGACTCCGCGAGCTCCCGGCCGCCCAGCCCGCCCTCGTGCACTACGCCTACTCCGCCTCGGCGGAGTTCCCCGAGCTCGGCACCGGTGGCGGCGGCCCGATGAGCGGCCCCGTCTACGACTACGACCCGGACAACGCCTCGCGCACCAAGTTCCCCGAGTACTTCGAGGGGAAGTGGCTCAACTACGAGCTGACCCGCAAGTGGTTCAAGTCCTTCTCGGTCCAGCAGGAGGACCAGAGCTTCAGCGACCCGCGCTTCGACCCGGTGAAGCGCGGCGACCTCCAGTCGATCAACGGGATCTTCGAGGACATGAAGTGGAACCAGCCGTTCGACGCCGACTACGGCCCCGACGGCTCGCTCTACGTCATCGACTTCGGCCTCGGCAGCGGCACCGGCCGCGGCGGCAGCAACGAGGGCTCGGGCATCTACCGCATCGACTACGTGGCCGACGGCCGACTCCCCGACGCCAAGGTCTCCGCGAGCCCGGACAGCGGCCCCGCGCCGCTGACGGTGGAATTCTCCAGCGCGGGCTCCGGGCTGGAGAACGGCAAGCCGGTGACGTACGCCTGGGACTTCGACGGTGACGGAACGACCGACTCCACGGAGCCGAACCCCTCGCACACCTACACCGACACCGGCCGCTTCACCGCGCGCCTCACGGTCACCGGCCCCGACGAGCTGACGGCCGTCGCCGTGCGGGACGTCACCGTCGGCAACACCCGGCCGGCGGTCACGATCCAGCAACCGCCGGACGGCGGAATGTTCAGCTTCGGCGACACGATCCCGTTCACCGTCAAGGTCAAGGATCCCGAGGACGGCCGGGTGGACTGCTCGCGGGTCGTCGTCCAGTCCCAGCTCGGTCATGACTCCCATCTGCACCCGCTGGACAACTACACGGGCTGCCAGGGCGAGATCGTCACCGACCCCGGTGACAGCCACGGCCCCGGGCAGAACCTCTACTACGGGATCAGCGCGCAGTACGAGGACGAGGGCGCGCCCGGCGCGCCCAGCCTCACCGGCTCGGCCTCGCTGACCCTGCGGCCCGCCCTGCGGGAGGCCGAGCACTTCACCGGCACGGGCGGCGAGCACGGCGGGGTGGAGGTCGCGAGCCGGACCGACTCCTCGGGCGGCAAACGGCTCACGGAGATCGAGGACGGCGACTGGATCACCCTGGACCCCGTCCACCTCAAGGGCATCGACTCCGTCACCGTGGGCGCGGGTTCCGACGGCATCGGCGGGGACGTGGAGTTCCGCGCGGATTCACCGACCGGCAAGCTGCTCGGCACCGCGCACATCCCGGACACCGGCGGCTGGGGCTCGGGCTCCCTCGTCTCCCCGACCGTGAAACTGGCCGACCCGGGGAAGACGGTGAAGCTGTACGTCGTCTTCCGCAACGCGGACTGGTCGGCACAGCAGCCCGACCTGCTCGCCCTGGACTGGCTCCACTTCAACGGGCCGGGCGTCGAGAAGCAGCCCGCCGGGAGCGTACGCGCGGAGGCGGCGCCCGCGTCCGGCACCGCGCCCCTCGCCGTCACCCTCTCCGGGACGGCGGACCTGCCGGCCGGCCGGACCGTGGCGTCCCACCACTGGGACTTCGGCGACGGCAGCCCGGCCGCCGGGACCGCGACCGCCGAGCACAGGTACGCCCGCAAGGGCACGTACACCGCCCATCTGACGGTCACCGACGACCTGGGCAACACGACGACCGGCGCGGCGAGGATCACCGTGGACTGACCGGCCCACCGAAACCCCGACCCAACCCCCCACCGCGACAACACCGCGGCACCGCACCGGCGGTGGCCGGGCCCGCAGCGGCCCGGCCACCGCCGGACAGCGGGCCGAACAGCGACTCAGGGAGGCCACGGAACATGGACGGCGCAACGGGACCCACAGCACGAACCGCCGTCGCCGTGGGCGGCCGGTACGGCCACAGCGCCGCGGACATCCGGCGGATGCTCGACACGGCGCGGCGGGGCGGCGTCAAGCAGTGGCTGGTGGAGCACGGCCGGCCTGCGGACCCCTTCGCGACCGCCCGCAGCAGCTACCGGTATCCGGCGGAGCTCCGCTACTGGCTCCCGGACCACGGCCGGCCCGGGCGCTCCGGTGCCCGGGCGGGCCGCGACACGAGGGACGCCGCCCATGTGGTCCACATCACGCGGGTGGTGCGCGAACTGTTCGTCGACGTCCTGGAACAGCGGGCGCGACGCGCTCCGTCCGAGAGGGCGTCACGGCGGACAGGACGAGGCGGGCACGACGAGGGCGGGCGCGGCCGGGGCGGATCGCATCGTGCTCAAATCCGGGCGGTTTGCGGGATCCGGATCCGGCACCGTGCCGACCTGTTGGAGAGTGTTGGTGAGTTCCGATCGAGGGTGGCTGGATGATTTTGAGTAAGTGTCCATGAGTGTCTTTTAGGTGTCAAGAGTGTTGTATGGTCTCGTGTATGAATCTGACGGAATGGGCGCGCGCGCAGGGTATTGCGCCCCGCACGGCGTACCGCTGGTTTCGTGAGGGCACGTTGCCGGTCCCTGCGGAACGAGTGGGGCCGCGCACGATCCTGGTGAACATGGACGCGAACATCTCACCGTCCGTGACCGGAGGCGTGGGCCTGTACGCCCGCGTCTCCTCCCATGACCAGAAGGCCGATCTGGAGCGGCAGGCCGCACGCTTGTCGAAGTGGGCGGCGCAGGCCGGTCACCGGGTCGTGCGGATCGAGTCGGAAATCGCCTCCGGCGTGAACGGCGGCCGCACGAAGGTACGTCGACTGCTGGCTGACCCAAAAGTGACCACCGTGGTGGTCGAGCACAAGGACCGCCTCGGCCGCATGAACGTTGAGCTGGTTGAGGCCGCCCTGTCCGCGACCGGCCGACGTCTCGTCGTCCTCGACGAAGGCGAAGTCGATGACGACCTCGTACGGGACATAGTCGAGGTCCTGACGTCGTTCTGCGCTCGCCTGTACGGCCGCCGATCAGCGAAGAACCGCGCCCAGAAGGCCCTTGAGGCGGCGGCAGCCGATGACTAAGCCGAAGAAGCAGCTGCGGACCATCGACGCACCGTTCGTCGCGCTCGGACCGTCCGGAGTCGCGATACGCGACCGCCTCAAGCACCTCACACCCCAGGACGACAAGGTATTGCGCCTGGTCGGCAAACGCCTGGGCTCTCTGGCTTCCCGTGATCTGGCAGACCGCTGCCGCGACGGCAACGACCCCAGTGCGGACACGTGGGCGGCCCGCAAGAAGGGCCTGACCGCCGAGTCCTCCTCGCGCTGGGCCGGGAGCATCACGAAGGCCACCCACGATCAGTGGGCGCTCTCCCGCCGCTGCCAGCTCGCGCACATCCAGAACCTCGAAGCCGGTACCCGCACCCTGATGCACCGGCTGTCGCAGCCGCTCGGCGAGAAGGGCACCAAGAAGGCCGGTGGCGGCTATCGCTCCAAGCGCGAGTGGTTCCACAAGTCCCGCCGCCTGGCGATCCTCGAACACCGCCTCGATGTGGCCCGTGCTGAGCGCGAGGACGGCGTCGTGCATGTCGTGCGCGGCGGCCGGAAGCTCCTGGGGAACCGGCGCAACCTCGAAAAGACGCAGTTCACCGAGGCGCAGTGGCGGGAGCGTTGGGAGGCGGCACGCTGGTTCCTGGCCGCTGACGGCGAGTCCGGCAAGCGGTTCGGCAATGAGACGATCCGCATCACCCCCGAGGGCGAGGTCTCCCTTAAGCTGCCCGCCCCGCTCGCGCACCTGGCGAACGCCAAACACGGCCGGTACGTCCTCGCCTCGCAGACCGCGTTCGCGCATCGGAGTCAGGAGTGGGCCGACCGTGTAGAAGCAGACCGAGCCGTCGCTTACCGCATCCACCTGGACGTGGAGCGTGGGCGCTGGTACCTCACCGCCTCGTGGCAACGCCCCGTCGTCAAGACGATGCCGCTCAATGCCGCACGGGCGAAGGGCATGGTCGGCGTGGATACGAACGCCGACCACTTCGCCGCCTACCGCCTCGACATCCACGGCAACCCGATCGGCGATCCCCGCCGCTTCTACTACGACCTGTCCGGGTCGGCCGGTCACCGCGACGCGCAGATCCGGCATGCCATCACCCGCGTCCTGCACTGGACGAAGCAGGTCGGCGCGGTCGCTATCGCCATCGAGGACCTGAACTTCACCGCCGAGAAGACCCGCGAGAAGCACGGCCGCAGGAAGCGGTTCCGGCAACTCATCTCCGGCATCCCCACGGGCAAGCTCAAAGCTCGAATCGTGTCGATGGCTGCCGAGATGGACCTGTCCATTGTCGCGGTCGACCCGGCCTACACCTCTCAGTGGGGTGGGCAGCACTGGCAGAAGCCGCTGGCCACCCCGCGACGCAAGATGTCCCGTCACGATGCCGCTGGCATCGCGATCGGACGACGCGCCCTCGGATACCCGATTCGGCGACGGACGACACCGCCCCCACATCACCAGAGTGATGGTGTGGGGCATCGGACCGTCCAGGCCGAACCGGGTGCCCGGGGGCGTGAGGGAGCCCGCCCACCCGCCACGGAACGTGCACACGATGCACACCGCCGAACGGGGACCAAACGGGGAACGCGGGGGACCAGTGCATCCAAAACCGTTCGGGATGCGCGCAGTTCTAGGACGTGGACTCAAGGTTCACCTTTGGACACTGATTAGGAACGGTTGGTTCACCGAGGGAGACGT
>DOWQ01000407.1 GCA_003519485.1 Streptomyces sp.
CCGACGCCGGGCTCGCCGATCAGGACCGGGTTGTTCTTCGTACGCCGGGAGAGCACCTGGACGACGCGGCGGATCTCCGCGTCCCGGCCGATGACCGGGTCGAGCTTGCCCTCGCGGGCGATGGCGGTGAAGTCGGTGCCGAACTTCTCCAGGGCCTTGTACGTGCCCTCCGGGTCGGGCGTGGTCACGCGTCGTCCTCCGCGGTTGGTCTCGAAGGCGGCGAGCAGCTTGTCCGCGCTCGCGCCCTGCTGGGCGAGCAGCTCGCCGGTCCGGCCGCCCTTGGCGGCGAGGCCGATGAGCAGGTGTTCGGTGGAGATGTACGCGTCGCCGAGCTCCTTCGCGCGCTGCGCGGCGTCGGCGGCGACCGCGAGCAGCTCGCGGTCGGGCTGGGGCGGGGCAACGGTGGAACCCTGCACGGCGGGCAGCGTGCCGAGCAGCCGCTCGGCGGCGGACCGCAGGGCCGCCTGGTCGGCCTCGGCGACGGCCAGCAGGTCCTGGATGTTCTCGTTCTCCTCGCCCTCGAGGAGCGCGAGCAGCAGATGCGCCGGCGTGATGTCCGGATTCCCCGCGGCCACGGCGCGGCGGCCGGCCGCACTGATCGCTTCCTGGCTCCTGTTGGTCAGCTCGGCATCCACGTGACGTCTGCTCCTCTCCTGTTGTTCGCTGTCCTGCTCTGTCCGACCTGAACTAAGTTGAGCCTACCTCACTCAAGCTGCCCCATGAAGATGCCCCTGCCCGTTCCCGCAGGCCGCCCACGGCTTCAGCGCCCGCGCCCCGTTCCCGCCACCGGGTGCAACCATCCGGCTTTCCCACCGACCGCCACCACCGGCCCCATGGCGTCGAACGGCAAGGGCGGCGCCGTACTCGGCGTCCTCCGGAAAGGGCATGACCCTGCCCGAACCGTTCGGCTTCGACCCGGGCACCACGGAATGCGGCTGAACCCACAGCCCCGGACCGCCCGCACCTCCGGCACCGTTACGCTCCGGAGCATGGCCAACGACCTGCGCGCGCTCAGCCCGGAATACCTCGCCTTCTGGGCCGAGTACCACCTCTGCACCCTGACCACCCTCCGGCCGGACGGCACCCCGCACGTCGTGCCGGTCGGGGTGACCTTCGACCCGGAGCAGGGCGTGGCCCGCGTCATCACCCGTAAGACCAGCCGCAAGGTCCGCAACGTCCTGGCCGCCGGCCCCGAGGGCGCGCGCGTCGCCGTCTGCCAGGTCAGCAGGGGCCGCTGGGCGACCCTGGAGGGCCGCGCGGTGGTCCGTACGGACGCGGAGTCCGTGAACGACGCGGTGAACCGCTACGCCGAGCGCTACGAGCGCACCCCCACGCCCAACCCGGAGCGGGTCCTCATCGAGATCACGGTCGAGCGCGCCCTGGGCCGCGGCTGAGCTGGTCCCTGAGCCGCTTCTGAGCCGGTCGCGGTGCGTGAGCCGGTCGCGGTGCGTGATTCGGGCCGGGCCGGGCTTGCGGTTCCGTTCCGGTTCCGTCGCTGCCGACACTGGCGGCCCGGCAACCCCCGGCGCCGCTCCCCGGAACCACGACGCGGCGGTCCCCGCTACCGGGCCGCCGCGCTCAATTCGCTCCGTGCGCTCAAGTCTCCTGCACCACCTCCAGGTTCGTGAACTTCGGCTCACCGGTGCACAGCTCCCGGAGCTCCCCCGCGAGGCGCTGCGTGTCGGGCAGGTCGTTGTTCCGCATCGCCTCCTCGTACGACGGGAACTGGACGATGTCGACGTAGTGGTGCGGGTTCTCACGATCCTGGGTGTGGATCTCGTGCGACACGGTCCGCTTCCCCTCGGTCGTCTTCTCCCACTCGTCGAAGACCGCCTCCATCTCCGGCTCACGTGTCGTCTCGTACTCGATGATCTGTACGAACGTCATCTCATCAGCCTCCTCAGGCGTTCGACTTCGCGTACTCCGAGGCCATCCCGCCGGCGAAGTCGTACACGACGACCTGCTCGTCACCGACGACCCAGGCGTCATGCCCGGGCGAGCAGACGAACACGTCCCCGGCGCCGACCTCGCTCTCGGCACCGTCGTCCATCCGGATGCGCAGACGTCCCTGTACGACGAAACCATTGTGGTGGACCTGGCAGCTGTCGGTCCCGGCTATCGGCCCGACCGACTCCGACCACCGCCAGCCGGGCTCGAAGACGGCCACAGCGAAGTCGAGTCCGGTCAGGTGCAGCGATTCGAGGTGGCCGCGGGGAAAGTCCCGGCGGTCATCCGGCTTGTCGATCGTCTTCATTTCCATGGTCACGGCGGCCCATCTCCATTCGGGCTCATCGACTTCGGGCCCGGGCCACCGCTCACAGGGCTCCGCTCCACGACACGGCGACTCAGCCCCCTATGTCCCCCATGGTCCTCCTTCACCCCGGCCCCACGCCACTCGAACGGCCGCCCCAGCGCTCCCTGGCCTCGCAGAACCCATGAAGTACTGCGACCCTGCGAGGCCCACGCTTGCGACCGGCGAAAGCCGAGGAGATGAGAGGATCCGGCTGGCCGGGGCCGGGGTCCGAGGCCGGGGTGGTCCGGGGCCAGGGTCCGAGGCCGGGGTCCGGGGCCGCCGGTGAGCCAACGGGTCAAACTCCGGCGATCCGGTCGACAAGCGCCCACACTCCGGTCGCAGGATTCGTCTTGTGCTCCCGGCCCGCAGGAGTCAGCTCTTTCGCCCGCGGAACAGCCTGCCGCCAGCCGTCCTCGAAGTCACGGAAGTTCAGGCGGGTCTTGTCATAGACCGGGAGATGCCGCTTCAAGTGCGGCAGAAGATCCCGATAGGCGGCCGCATAG
>DOWQ01000288.1 GCA_003519485.1 Streptomyces sp.
CAGCGGCCCGGCGGGCCCTCGGCCTGCGCCGAGCGGTCCGGGCCGGCGGCGTACCCGGACTGCCGGCCGCCCACCGCGTACGGCACCGTGTGCAGCCCCACCGACCGGAGCGTCGCGTCCACCGTCCAGTAGGCCCGCCGGTGGGTGCGGGGCTCGCCGGCGTGCACGGCCAGCCGTCCGCCCGGGGCGAGGACCCGCTCGACCAGCCCGTAGAACTCCTGCGAGTACAGCTTCGTGCTGGCGGTGATCCCCGGGTCGGGCAGATCCGAGACGATCATGTCGTACGGGCCGCCGGCATCCGTGACGCCGCCCGCGCCCCCGCCACCCGCGCTGCCGCCGCCCGTGCCGCCCATGCGTTCACGCAGCCGGCTGAACACGTCGGCCGTCACCGTCCGCACCCGCGGGTCGCGGAAGGAGTGCTGGTTCAGCCGGGACAGCCCGGGGTCCGTACGGGCCAGCAGGACCACCCCGGGGTCGGGGTCGACGACCGTCACGGACCGTACGTCCGGATAGCGCAGTACCTCGCGCAGGGCGAGTCCGTCGCCGCCGCCGAGCACGAGGACCCGCCCGCGCGGGCCGTCCATCGCGGGGTGGACGAGCGCCTCGTGGTACCGGAACTCGTCCCGGCCGCTGACGCGCAGCCGCCCGTCGAGGAAGAGCGAGAGCGGGCTGCCGTGACCCGGCTCGCCGGTGCCGCCCGTGAGGACGATCTCCTGGACCTCGGTGCGCACGGCGACCCGCACGTCCGCTCCGTACACCGCCCGCCGGGCCGCCTGCTCGAACGGATCAACGAAGACCGCTCCGACGGCGAGCAAGGCCAGCACCAGGACGTTCGCCACGATCAGCGACCAGCGGGCCCGCGCGGTCAGATCGCGCCGGAACAGCCACAGCACGAGCGCGCCACCGGCGACCGCGTTCACCGCCCCGGTCAGCAGGGCGCCGCTCAGCTGGCCGAGCAGCGGTAACAGCAGGAAGGGGAACGCGAGCCCACCGGCCAGCGCGCCCACGTAGTCGGCGGCGAACAGGTCTGCGACCGCCCCGCCCGCGTCCTGCCGCCGGATCCGCTGGATGAGGGTCATCAGCAGCGGCACCTCGGCGCCGATCAGCACCCCGATCGCGAGCGAGAAGGCGACGAGCACGGCCCGGGACGGCCCGAACCAGGCGAACGAGGCGTACAGCGCCATCGCCGAACAGCCGCCGACCAGCGCCAGCGCCGCCTCCAGCAGCCCGAAGGCGACCGCCGCCCGGCACCGCAGCCGCTTGGCGAGCAGTGAGCCGACGCCCATGGCGAAGACCATCACGGACAGCACGACGGACGCCTGGGTAACGGAGTCCCCGAAGAGGTACGAGGCGAGCGCGACCAGTTCCAGCTCGTACACCAGTCCACAGGCAGCGCACACGAACACGGCCCCGAGCACCAGCAGCCGTCCCAGCCCGGCCGGTACGGGCAGCCACGCCGACGTCTGCGGCTCCTCCGGCGGCGCGGCGGTGCCCGCGGTGCCGGAGAGCAGCCGGGAGTCGGGCAGCTCGATCATGCTGCGAACGCTACGTCAGGCAAAAGTGCGCCCCTGTCACCCACAAGGGTTAGATCGGGATTCGCCCGGACGCCTGGACCGGGCACCTAGAGCGGCGCCGGCCTACGGGCGCGACCTGGGTCCGGGTGGTGACGAGACGGCCCTCCTGCGGGTACGCGTGCCAGGTCCGCCACCGCAGCCGGCCCTCGTACCGCTGGGCCAGCATCGCGGTGAAGGCGAGCGGATCGCCGGGGAACGTCCCGGCCAGTCCGTTCGGGTGGTCGGTGACGAGCGCGAGCAGCTCCTGCGCCCGGCCCGCGAAGGAGCCGCGGGACAGCGTCTCGACGCGCGCCGCGAAGGCGTACTCCCACGGCCCTACGCGCTCCGCGGCGCCGAGTGGCAGCGAGGTGCTGCTGCCGGGTATGCAGGCGACGGTTTCCGAACAGCTGTCCTCCCCTTCCTTGATGAGCACTTGGTGCGAGGCGCCGAGCAGCCGCAACTGGACATCGGCAGGCCCGAGTCGGAGGTCGAGTACGGCCAGCGCCGGCAGCGGCTCCTTGCCGAGGCACCAGGCGAGATCTGCCGCACGAGTGTCGGAATACGAGGTCTTCAGAGTGGTGAGCATGGGTCGGCTCCGCAAGCACGCAATGGATAGTGGGCCGGCCCGCCTCGGAGGAGGACCAAGAGAGAAGGTCACTCGCCGGCTCGTGCCCACCTGGGTCCGAGGTATACGGAATCATGAAATGCTCGATGCTCACAGCGTTTTTACCCATCTTCGACGGGTTTCCATGCCGTCGAGGGTTACCCGGATCAGGTGTTCAAAACCTTTACGCCCGGGGGTTGTTGACCGGGGTCGCCTGCATATGCGACATCACATGAGCCCAGGGCATAAGTTTGTGTCAGGTTCGGACGACGCCGGACGCGGTCGTGGTGCCGACTGCCCCGTGTCAGCCGGCACAACGACCGGACCCGCCCGGCCCGATAACCGGAACCGCGATCGGGACCGCGGCGGCCCGGACCGTGGATGGATCCGGAACGGAACGGGAGCGTTTCAGCCCCCGCCGCCCCCGCCTCCGCCTCCGCCGCAGGACGAGCCGCCGCCGCACGAGAAACCGCCGCCGTTCGACGCGGTGTCGCCACCCCCGCCGCCCGAACCGCCGCCGTCGGCCCACCAGCTGCCGCGCCGCCGG
>DOWQ01000645.1 GCA_003519485.1 Streptomyces sp.
GAGTATGTCGTGGCCACGGTCACGTGACGAGATGGGCCTTGAACAGCTGCACCTGGCAGCACGCGCCGGAGTGGGACTGGAGGCCTTCTACGGGCGACTCGGCTGGAAGGAAGTCGGGCGGTGGCTGGGAGCTCTCCGGCTCGGGCCCGGTGACGATCGCGACGAGTGCTCATGCTGGTCGAACTTTGAGCTGAGGAAATGACACGCGCCTGAGACAGCGGCTCAGCGACACGGCCTGAGACAACGAGAAGAACCGCAGCTCACCGAGCCGCCGCCTGACAGCGAAGCTGAGACCCTACAGCGTGTGAACCCTGGCGAGCTGTCTCGCGGAGCTCTGGCCGCCGGAGAGGGCACTGGTCGAGCGTCACCCCTGGGACGTGGGATCCCCTCAGCGGGTTCAGCCCACAGCGATCGGGTGACCACCGGCTGTCTTTTCCGGCTGATGCTCGGCACAGTGCAGTCATGACTGTGGGCTTCAGTGGTGACGTGGCCGAGTACTATGCAAGGTTCCGACGGGGCTACCCGGACCAGGTCCTCGACACCCTGCAGGAGTTCTTCGCGCTCACCACGGACGACACGGTTCTCGACCTCGGATGTGGCACAGGGCAGCTCGCCATCCCGCTGGCCTCCCGGGTCCGGTCGGTCATCGGGATGGACCCGGAGCCCGACATGCTGCGTCACGCTCGCGCGTCCGCCGTCGACCGGAAAATCGACAACGTCATTTGGGTACTGGGCGCGGACCACGACATCTCCGCTCTCGGCACGCTGCTGGAGGGACGGCCGTCTCTCGCGATGACCGTGGTGGGCCAAGCTCTCCACTGGATGCGGCACGACGAACTGTTCAAGGAGCTGCTCCCGCTCTTCCGCGCCGGTGGCGGCATCGCCGTGCTGTCGAACGGGACGCCGCTGTGGCTGCAGGACACGGTCTGGTCCCGTGCTCTGCGCAGGTGCTTGGAGCGTCGCTTCGACACGGAGCTGACCGCGACGTGCGGCACCGCTGAGCAGGACCGGCTCCGGTATGCACAAGCTCTCGAAGACGTCGGCTTCTCGGACGTCCGGAGCACAACGGTCTCGTACACCGACGAGCTGACCTTTGACCAGTTGATCGGCGGGCTCTACTCGGCGATCCCCGCGGATCAGTTGCCGGCAGTCTCCGAGCGGTCAGCATTCGCGGACCGCATTCGGGCGGCATTGCCGCACAACCAGCCGTTCACTGAGCAAGTTCAAGTCTCCGCAGTCATCGGCCGGACCGGCTGCTGACCCGGCCTGTCCGTCCCGGACGAGGGCCGGTACCCCGGCCTCCTGTCGCGCACGGCTGCTGCGGCAGGCAGCGCACGGACGGGGCCCGCCGTCCCGACGGGCCCCGCTGTCGCTCGCATCTCCATGAAGGCCGGTCAGTTGTCGACCGGCCACTCCAGCGGTTCCTTGTAGTAGCCCTGGGTCAGCTCCACCGCGACGGCCTTCTGACCCTCCGGGATGAGGAAGGCGGTGCAAATCTTCTCCGACTGGCCCGCACTCAGCTTCTTGTCCGTCTCCGGCTCCGGGCAGTTCGGCCATGTCGCCCCGCCCATCAGCACGAGGAGGGCACGGGTGCGCTGGCCCTTGTCCGTCTTGACGACCAGATCGTCGTCCATGTCGCCGACCTCCATGGCCGTGCCGCTCTTGTGGGTGAGCGTCGACCAGACGTAGACGGGAACCTGCGGGCCGCTCTCCTTGTCCTTCTCCAGTCCGGAGTTGTCCATGTCGGCCTTGGTGCCGGTCTGCACCTTGGTCGGGGTGACGGTGTACTTGGCATCCGCAGACTTCTGCATGTGGCTTTCCTGCTCCGGGCCGGTCTCACCCAGGCGGAAGGTCTTCTTTTCGTTCGACGCGGCAGAGTCGGAGTCGGGCGAGGAGGGGCTGGAGTTGCCCCGGCTCTTCTCTGACCCCGGGTCGTTGCAGCCGGTCAGCGCCCAGGCCAGGGCCAGAGCACCCATCGCCGCCGGTACGACACGAGTCCACGTACGCATTTGATCTCACTTCCCCGTTGTATGTCTCCGGTGCCTGTTGGGGCAGCTCGCCCGCACCACCGGACCCTCGGGCTGGCGCTGATCCTGCCAGAGAACGATCAAGCCCTCGCGCGGGGGCCGCACCCCGATCAGCGAGCCGGCGGTGGGGTGTTGAAGCTCTGTGCTTCGCCCGTCCGGAAGTCGACACCTTCGCTAAAAGAGCGGAGCGGCAAAGCCAGTAACGGCGTTTCACGTGAAACTGTCTGCCGCCCCAAGCAAAGTCGGCCCGGCACGTTCTGCCCGGCCCGCTCAACCCGGAGCACGCACGATGACCGATAAGTAGGCGCGACGGGATCCCCCCCATGTTGTAGTGGGCGTATGACCACACCCAGCGAGGATCTGCTGCCGGATACCGCCCGTTCGCTGTACCACCGGATCGCCGTCACCCAGGCCGAGGGCCGGGCGCCGTCCCTGGTAGCGGCGGTGTCGAGAGGTGGCCGCACCGTCTGGACAGGGGCGCGCGGCACGGAGCAGGGTGCGGAACCGACGTCCGACACGCAATACCGCATCGGCTCCCTCACCAAGACTTTCACCGCGGTGCTGGTGCTGCGGTTGCGGGACGAGGCGGCACTCGGGCTCGATGACCCGCTGGAGAAGCATCTGCCGGGGACGGGCGTCGGCGACGTGACGATCGGCCAACTACTCTCACACAGCGCCGGGCTGGCCGCCGAGTCGCCCGGACCGTGGTGGGAGCGGACCCCCGGCGCCTTGCGCCCCGGGCTCTCCGATGTGCTGGGGGAGCGCCCGGTGGTGCACCCGGCGGGCAAGCTGCACCACTATTCCAACCCCGGTTACACGCTGCTCGGTTCGCTGGTGGAGGAGCTACGGGGGGAGAGCTGGGAGACCGTACTGCGGCGGGAGATGCTGGAACCGCTGGGCATGTCGCGGACGACCGTGCGGCCCCAGGCCCCGCACGCCGATGGATGGGCGGTCCACCCGTGGGCGGACGTGCTGCTGCCGGAGCCTGCCGAGGATCTGGGGTTGATGGCCCCGGCCGGAGTGCTCTGGTCCACGACCGGGGACCTGTGCCGCTTCGCCGCCTTTCTGGCGCGGGGTGACGAGCGGGTGCTGAGCCCGGAGTCCGTGGCGGAGATGCGGGTGCCGGCGGCGGCGCCCGGCAGTGACAGCTGGGACGCGGGCTACGGTCTGGGGCTCCAGTTGTTCCGCAAGGACGGACGAGTGCTCATCGGACACACGGGCTCGCTGCCCGGCTTCCTGGCGACGCTGTGGATCGGCGTCGAGGACGACGTGGCCGGGGTGGTGCTGGCCAACACCACCTCCGGCGTGGCCGTCGGCGCGGCGGCAGCGGACCTGGTACGGATCGTGGCGGAGCGCGAGCCGCGGATCCCGGAGCCGTGGCGGCCGCTGTCGGAAGCTGATCCGGCGCTGCTGGAGATGACCGGGCCCTGGTACTGGGGACCGACGCCCTTCACGCTGCGCCTCGGCGCCGGACGGGAGTTGAAACTGTCCGCGCTGGCCGGGGCGGGGCGCGCCTCCCGCTTCCGGGCCGAGCCGGACCGGACCTGGACCGGGCTCGACGGTTACTACCTCGGTGAGACGCTGCGCGCCGTCCGCACGCCCGAGGGCGCGCTGAGCCACCTCGACCTCGGATCGTTCGTCTTCACACGCGAGCCGTACGACGCCTCGGCGCCGGTGCCGGGTGGCGTCGATCCAGAGGGCTGGCGCACGGTGTAGCTGGTTGCCTGGTTGCCCGGTTGCCCGGCTGTCCGGTCGGGCCCGCCGGCGGGCGGCAGGGCCCGGTGTGGCCGCCTCGCGGCATGCGTGGTCAGAGCGGGAGCTTGAAGCCGACGTGCGAGCCGGTGAAGCCCAACCGTTCGTAGAAGCGGTGTGCATCGGTGCGGCTCGCGTCGGAAGTGAGCTGCACCAGCCGACAGTCCTGCTCACGAGAGGCGTCGATGGCCCATTCGATGAGCCGGGTGCCGAGGCCGCCGCCCCGCTCGTCGGCGTGGACGCGTACGGCTTCGATCAGGGACCGGCTGGAGCCGCGTCGGGACAGCCCCGGAATGACGGTGAGCTGAAGGGTGCCGACCGCCTTGCCGTCCCGTACGGCGACCACCAGTTGCTGGTTCGGGTCGGCGGCGAGCCGGTCGAAGGCGGAGCGGTACGGGGCGAGGTCGTCCGGAGACTCGCGCTGGGCACCCAGAGGATCATCGGCGAGCATCTCGACGATGGCGGTCAAGTCGTCGGCGGTGGCAGGGCGGATCACGATGTCGCTCATGATCGTCAGCTTATCCGTCGGCCTCGGACGGTCTGTTTCACGTGAAACAGACTTGGCCTCGCGCCTCACACCTCGGGCTTCCTGTTTCACGTGAAACAGGCGGTGCTATGCGTGCTTGCGCTCCCGGACCCGGTGTCCACGCCGGGTCAGTCCCCACGGCTTGAGGACGGAGACTGCCGTGACGAACACATACGTGGCCAGGGCCACGGACGGCGCGATGACGAGGTCGAGGGTTGCGCTTCCGGCCGGTCGCCCGCTGGTGACTGCTGCCGCCGCGTGATCGATGTGTGAGCGCAGCGACAGGATCGAGGCGACGGTTGCCGCGAGGGTGAGCCAGAACTTGGTCAGTACCCAGCGGTGCCGGGCCAGTCCCCAAGGGGTGCCGAGGGCCAGGAGTAGCCCGCTGACCAGGGAGAGAAGGATGACAGGTGCGATCAGCCAGTCCCCGAAGATCTTCATGGAGCGGTACGCCGCCTCGGCCGTCGCGGTGGAACCCGTGCCGGCAGCGGTGATGCCGAGCACGAGGAGTCCGGCCGTCAGGCCGAGCCAGCCGACGGAGACGGAGACGTGGGTGACGAGGACGGCCCGGCGGACCGGGCGGGAGAGCTGCATGGGTCCACCGTCGCGCCGGAACGTCTCCGGGGCATCGCACCGCGGGAGTATCCGCGACGCCTCCCCCTGGAGGAGGCGGTTGCGGTGCCCCTAGGCTCGACGCATGGCGAAGCTGCATCTGTTCGACCTCGACGGCACGCTGATCTACGGTTCGGCGGCCCCCGTGGAGATATCCCGGCAACTCGGCCTTGCCGAGGAAATCGCTGAGCTGGAACGGGAGTTCGCGGCTCGGGAGATCGATCCGCCGGATTTCGCCGTCCGGGTGCGGGCTCTCTGGGCCGATCTCACGGAGGCGCATGTGGCGGCTGCGTTCGAAGGCGCTCCGTGGCTGGACGGCATCCGGGAGGTGTGGGCGGACATCCGGGCGACCGGTGGCTATTGCGCGGTGGTGTCACTGTCGCCGGGCTTCTTCGTGGAGCGACTGCTCGGGTGGGGCGCACACGCGGCGTACGGTTCACGCTTTCCGGCGGTTCCGTTCCGGGAGCCGGTCGATCCAGCGGGCATTCTCTCGCCGACCGCAAAGGTGGTCATCACGCGGGAACTCTGCCAACGGTTCGGGGTGGGACGGGCCGATTGCGTGGTGTACGGGGACTCGATGTCCGATGCGGCGCTGTTCGCGGCACTACCGGTGTCGGTAGCGGTGAACGCGGACCACCACGTGCGGGGGCTCGCGTCACATGCGTACACGGGCCGCGACTTGCGAGGAGCCTACGAACTGGTCAGCCACAGCGGGTAGTTGAGACCGTCGGCCTCCTCGCGCCGACCAGTGGCGCCGGGCACTGCACCGCGCCGGCCCGCACTGACACTCTGCACCACGACCACTCTGCACCGCCCCGCGCGCTGCTCCCGTATGAGCTGCGGCATGGCACCCGCCTCAGCCGAGGTCGGGTGCGTGCAGAGCCCGTACGCCCTCGATGTTGCCGTCGAGATAGTGCCGCAGCGACAGCGGGACGACCTCGACGGACGCGAGCCCGACGCGGTTGAACGGGATACGGACGATCTCGTACTCCCCGCACGGCTCCTCGACCTCCGGGCCGTGCCGCAGCGACGGGTCCATCGACTCGAGCCGGCAGACGAAGAAGTGCTGCACCTTGACGCCGCACGCCCCGTCGCCGCTGGTGTGCTCGACGGTGTCGACGAAGGCCGGGACCACGTCGGTGACCTTGGCCCCGAGCTCCTCGTGGACCTCCCGGTGCAGGGCGTCGATGACGGTGGCGTCCTCCGGCTCGACCCCGCCGCCAGGAGTGATCCAGTACGGCGGGCGGTCCGGCTTGGTCCGCTTGATGAGAATCATGTGGTCGCCGTCGAGCAGGACGGCGCGGGCTGTGCGCTTGACCACGAACCGTTCGGTCATGGGAGAGATCTGGCCCGGGAACGGCCTTCCGAAACTCCCGCGCCGGGTTCGTCACCGTCCGTCGTCCCGCCGCCGCCCACCGGTGGACCGCACGCCGCCCCGCTGCCGCCGGTCCGCCGAAGACGCTTTGCCCGTTCGCGGCCTGCTCGTCGGCTGCCTGCCACCGGGCCCGCCACCGTCTGCGGCGGCCCGGCGACAGGCCGAGCGGCACCGTGCAGCCGAAGCCCCGGCCGGCTAGCTTGCGGCCGCCTCGTCCAGGGCCCTCAGCACGTCCTTCACCAGGTCCGCCGCGTCCTCCACGCCCACCGAGAAGCGGATGAAGCCCTCCGGCACGGCGTCGCCGCCCCACCGCCCGCGGCGTTCGGCCGCGGACCGTACGCCGCCGAAGCTCGTCGCCTCGTCCACCAGCCGCAGCGCGGCCAGAAAGTGCTCCGCACGAGCCCGGTCCGGCAGGGTGAAGGACACCACGCAGCCGAAGCGGCCGTCGCGCATCTGTGCCGCGGCGAGGCTGTGCGCGGGGTCGTCGGGCAGCCCGGGGTGGCGCAGCCCGCTCACCTCGGGGCGGTCGCGCAGCGCCTCGGCGAGCGCGAGCGCGTTCGCCGACTGCCGGTCGACGCGCAGCTGGAGCGTGGACAGCGAACGGTGCGCGAGCCATGCCTCCATGGGGCCGAGGATGGCGCCCGCGGTCTTGCGCCACTTCCGTACGGAGTCGGCGAGCTCGGAATCACGGCAGCTGACGTACCCGAGCAGCACATCGCCGTGGCCGGTCAGCGCCTTGGTGCCGCTGGCGACCGAGAAGTCGGCGCCGAGGCTCAGCGGGGACTGCCCGAGCGGGGTCGCCAGGGTGTTGTCGACGGCGACCAGCGCGCCCACCGCGTGCGCGGCGTCCGCGAGCCGCCTGATGTCGCAGACATCCAGCCCGGGGTTGGAGGGGGACTCGATCCACAGCAGCTTCGCGCCGTCGAGCAGCTCGAGCTGTGCGTCCCCGGCCGTCGGCGCGGTACGGACCTCGACGCCGTACGCCTCCAGCCGCTCGGTGATCAGCGGCAGTGCCTGGTAGCCGTCGTTGGGCAGCACCACCACGTCGCCGGAGCGCACCTGGGACATCAGGACGGCCGATATGGCACCCATGCCGGACGGGAAGACGACCGTGTCGGCCGGCGGTCCGCCGCCGGGCGCCTCGAGCTCGCCGATGGCCTCCTCGAGCCGGGTCCAGGTCGGATTCCCCTCCCGGCCGTAGGTGTAGGGGCCGACCGGGTCGCCCGGCAGGTGGAAGTGGGCGGCGAACACCGGCCCGGGCATGGTCGGCTCGTACGGCACGTGCTCCGGGAGCCCTGCTCGTACGACGCGGGTTCCGTCACCGGTCATATCGCTCATACGACCATCATCGTTCATCGGTGGTCAGTCCCGGCCGTCGGGGAGGGCCATGTTTACGGCCCAGGAGACGACGGAGATGATCAGGCCGCCGAGGACCGCGGTCCAGAAGCCGTCCACCTGGAAGGCGAGGTCGGCCTTGTCCGCGATCCAGGAGGTGAGCAGCAGCATCAGGGCGTTCACGACCAGCGTGAAGAGGCCGAGCGTGACGACGAAGAGCGGGAACGAGAGCAACTTCACGATCGGCTTGACGACGAGGTTGACCAGGCCGAAGATCAGCGCGACGAGGACGAGCGCCACCGTCTGGCGGCCAGTGTCCTCGCCGGTGAGCGTGATGTCCTGGAGCAGCCAGATGGCCACGGCCAGAGCCGCTGCGTTGGCGAGCGTCTTGACTACGAAGTTCATCATGATGAGATCGTCCCAGACGAGGCCGGGTGGCCGGGGGTTCGGCGAGCGAGGGGTGGACATGAAAGCGTTCCGGCTGGAAGAGCTGGAGGCGGAACGGGCCGCGAACGACGGCGCGTATCTGCAGTTCCTGCGTGAGCGGAACATGTCGGTGGGGCTGTACGCCCTGAACGCGGGCACCGCGGACCCGCAGCAGCCGCACCGCCAGGACGAGGTCTACTTCGTCGTCAGCGGCCGGGCGGCGATCACGGTCGGTGCGGAGACCACCCCGGTCGCCCGGGGCAGCGTGGTGTACGTGCCGGCCGGGGTGCCGCACAAGTTCCACCACATCAGTGAGGACCTGCGGGTCATGGTGGTCTTCTCTCCCCCCGAGAGCTGAGTCGAGGGGGCTCCGGCCCGTAGGGGTCGGATCAGGGGGCGGCAGGGGTCGCGGGCCCTCCGCCGGGAGCACGGCGCGTCTAGCATCGAAGGCAGCCGGAGAGACCGGCGCCGGAGTGGGAAGCAGGGACGACAGTGGCGGTCAAGGAGATCTTCGAAGGTCTGCCGTGGTGGGTGAAGTGGGTCGCCGTGCCGGTTCTGGCGCTGGTCGTCTTCGGCGGTCTGATCCTGAGTGTGGTCAGCGTCGTCATTCATCTGCTGTTCAAGGTGCTCGTGTTCGTCGCGCTCGTGGGCGGACTGATCTTTCTCGTACGGAAGTTCTTCACTTCCTCCACCTCACGCAGCGACTGGTGAGCTGAGCTCCCCGGACGGGCCCGGGTGGCGGTGGCAGGCGAGCGGCGGGGCGGCGGACGGCGATCGGCCGGCCACCCCGCGCCGCGTTGCTTGCAACTCCCCGTTTGCAACTCCCGTGCTCGCGACTCGCCGCCTGCGGCTCGCGGCTTGCGTGGCGAAACGGCCGTACCGACCTCAGGCGTTGCCGACGGAATTAGCCCTCGGCTAACCCGGTGTCACCCACCCGTCGCCCGTTTCGGTCCCGCGCGACCCGGCCCGCACATGACCGCGATAGCCATTTCTCCGTATTCACACCACGCCGGTCGGCTACTAAACGTGCTGGAGCGGATACGCTCCAGAGTGGTGGGCTGCTCAACCGGCCCCACTTTCGCTATCAGTATATGAAGAATCACTCCTTGTGGTCCTCCAGCGCGTTGAGCGGGATTGCGCCAAGAGGGCCAAGTAGGCTCAATCAAGGCCACTTCGAGCGACACGGGGCAGTGGACCATGCGCGACACGATTCAGGCAGAGCTGATGATGAGCTTCCTCGTCTCCGAGGAGCTCTCCTTCCGGATTCCGGTGGAGCTGGAGTACGACCCGGTCGATCCGTACGCGGTGCGATTCACCTTCCACCTGCCCGGTGATGCGCCGGTGACCTGGGCATTCGCCCGGGATCTGCTGTTGGACGGGCTGAGTTCACCGGCCGGGGACGGCGATGTTCACATCGTCCCCGTCTCCCCCGGACTCCTCTCGGACGTCTTCATCCGGCTCCAGGTCGGCGACGAACGGGCCACCTTCCGGGCCAGTGCGGCACCGCTGGTGGCGTTCCTCGACCGCGCCGACCGGATCGTCCCGATGGGGGAGGAGCAGTCGGTGGCCGACTTCGACGGCCGGCTGGTGGAGACCCTCGACCGCATCCTCACCCAGGCGCGGAACGCCGGCTGACCGGACAGCTGTTCAACCGGCCGGACACACCCGGCCGGAGGGACGGCGGTCCGCCGCCGGGATACGCCGGTGAAGCGCGCCCGATGGTGCGCGACGGCTCGGACACGCCGGGCGCACGCCCACACGGGCCCGCCGGACCGGACGCGTCACAGCCGACGCGGGACCGAATGAGCCCGCCCCGGCTGTGCGCCACCCGCCGCAGCCCGT
>DOWQ01000070.1 GCA_003519485.1 Streptomyces sp.
CCTTCGTCGGACCTGGCTCCGGACCGCGGTGCGTCGTGGTCCGGCCCCGGTGCGCCCGCCGGAGCCGGCCGTACGGTGCCCGCGCGTTCGTACCAAATCCGCGAGGCGTACGGGACTCTCGGCGCGCAGTGGACTCTCGGCGCGTACGGGAGTCACCGCGCGCCCGGGGCCCACGGCTCTCCTCGGGCCCGCGCGGCCTGCGGGGCCCGTGTGCCTGAGGAGCCCGCAGTTCCCGAGGTGCTCGCTGGGGCGGCCGCTCCCCGGGCCCGCAGGTGCCGGTTTCAGCCGAGCAGCGGCAGTACCTCCTCGCCCAGCTGCCGCACGTTGTCCTCCGTGGCCGCCAGGTCGCCGGAGCCCTCGACGAGCAGGGCGAAGCGGCTGATGCCGGTGCGCTCCGCCGTGGCGGCGAGCCGGTGCGCGCACAGCCGGGGCGGGCCGACCGCGTGCAGTCCGCACAGCAGCTCGGTGTACTCCTCCGGGTCACGCATCCGACGCGGCCTGCCGTCGACCGTGACATGGGCCTCCAGGCCCTGCCGCAGCCAGCCGGGCATCGCCTTGAGCAGCGTCTCGGTCGCGCCCTGCTGGGAGTCGCCGACCTGCGCCACCCCGGCCGAGACATGCGCGGCCGCTGCGATCTCCTCCGGTGAACGGCCCGCCTCCCGGGCACAGGCACGCCAGAAGGCGACCATGCCGGCCTTCTCCTCGTCGCCGCAGTGCATCCCCAGCAGCATCGGCAGCCCGCGCTCGGCGGCCAGCCGCACGCTCGCGCGGGACGTACAGGCCACGATCACCGGCGGGCCCTCGGCGGGCTCCAGCAGCTCGTCCGGCCGGGGCACGACCGGGACCTCGCGGAAGGCGAAGCGCTCGCCGGCCGCCCCGACCCGGGGTTCGCGGAGCCAGCGCAGCAGCAGATCCAGCGACTCCGGGAAGCCGCGTTCGTACGCTGCCAGGCCCGAGCCGAAGACCTCCAGGTCCACCCAGGGGCCGCCGCGCCCGACGCCGAGCGTGAAGCGCCCGCCGGAGGTCAGGTGCAGCAGCGCCGCCTGCTCGCCGAGCGCGACCGGGTGCACGGTCGGCAGCACGCTCACGGCGGTGCCGATCCGGATACGGCGGGTGCGGCCGAGCAGCAGCGCGGCGAGTGTGGTGGCGGACGGGCAGACTCCGTACGGGACGAAGTGGTGCTCGGCGAGCCAGACCGAGGCGAGCCCGGCCTCCTCGGCGACCTCGGCGGTGCGCACGGCGCGATGCAGTGCCTCCCCCTGCCCCTGGCCCGGGAATTGTGCGGCCAGTACAAAAGCTCCTACGTGCATCGCCTTCTGCCTCCTCGCGGCCGACGCGGCGCCTCCCCACTGGCAACAACGCCTGACACGTGCCAAGGGCACGGCTTGGTGCGAAGTTCGGCAGATTATCGGGGATATCCGCCGGTAGCTGGTGCATTCGTATCCGCGCCCGGCGTGGCGCGTAGGCTGTTCGCGGTAAACAGCCATCCGGACATTTCGCGAGGTGCCCCGTGTCTCCGCGTCGTAACCGCCCGCGCGGCGGCGACAGCCACATCCCGCCGGGCGGCGAGGACCGCTTCCGGCCGGAGCGCACCGAGAGCTGGCAGGGCGAGGAGTGGGTGGTGCGGCAGATCGGTGGCGGCTCGGCGGCCAAGCACTACCGCTGCCCCGGCTGCGACCAGGAGATCCCGCCCGGCGTGCCGCATCTCGTGGCCTGGGCGGAGCTCCGCCCGGTCGACGACCGGCGGCACTGGCACCGGGCGTGCTGGAACGCACGGGACCGCCGCACCACGCGGGTGCAGCGGTCCCGAAACGCGCCGAGGTATTAGCGCGAAGGCTCAGACGTCCCGCTTCTCCAGCAGGGCGAAGGCCCCGGCGAACGCCACCGTGGTGACGACGGCCAGCAGGAGCAGCTGGTTCATGCCGTTGCCCTCGCCCGTGACCTGGTGGATCGAGGCGAGGGAGTTGATGGCGTTGTACTCCAGGATCTTCTCGGCCGCGGGCCGGAGGCTCTCCGAGAACATCATGAACGCCGGGATGATCGCCGGCAGCAGCACCACACCCAGCATCGTGGTGATCGCTCCCGCCGAGTGCCGCAGCATGCTGCCGACCGCGAGGGCGAGCATCCCCAGCAGCGAGACGTAGAGTCCCGCGCCGGCCGTCGCCCCGGCCCACTGGCCGCCGGTCGCCTCGGCGACACCCGGGCCGCTGTGCAGGCCCGCGCCGATCAGCGCGCTGAGGGTGCACACCACCGTCGTCACGGTCCAGGACACCGCGAAGAAGACGAGGGCCTTGGCCGCCAGCACCCGCGAGCGCTTGGGCGCGGCGGTGAGCGTGGTGCGGATCATGCCGGTGCCGTACTCGGACGTCACGACGAGCACGCCGAGCGTGATCACGCAGATCTGGCCCAGCAGCAGCCCGAACAGGCCGTTGGTGATGGGCGGGTCGGTCACGTAGTCGGTCGTGTCGGTGGCGGCACTGGCCAGGAAGCCGATGCCGACCACGAGCGACGCCATGACGGCCAGCGTCCAGACGGTGGAGCGGACCGTACGGATCTTGGTCCACTCGGAGGCGAGGGCGTGCCCGAGGTGCGTGCGGCCGACGGGGATCGGCGAGATGTAGGTCCCGCCCTGGAAGCCCTGCGGGGCCTGGGAGCCCTGCGGGTTCTGCGGTCCCTGCGGCCCCTGCCAGGCGGCTTGCTGCTGCACCTGCTGGGCCTGCTGCTGGGGCGGCGTCGGGGGCTGCCCGTACGGCTGTCCCTGGGCCGGCGGCTGGACCTGCTGGGGTACGGGCGGTGGGCCCTGCTGCGGATTCTGCTGAGCCGGTGCCTGGGCCTGGGCCTGCGCCTGGGCGGCCTGAGCGGCCTCCGCCTGGGCGGCCTCCGCCTGGGCGGGCGCCGGCGCC
>DOWQ01000568.1:0-1243 GCA_003519485.1 Streptomyces sp.
CTGGACGCGGCACAGCGCCCGGCTGGCCCGGCACATGGGACAGCGGCGCGGGCTCGGGTGCCCGGCCGGGCCCGGCGGCGCCGCCCGGAGGCGGGCCGGGCGGCGAGGACAGCCTGCCGCTCGGCGGGTGTGTCACGGGTGAGCCCTCCCCCAGGGTCGCTGGTGGTGCCCCGCCGTCCGCCACGGCCAAGGCGGGCGTGAGTGCACCGCCAAGCAGTATGGCGGCCGGGCCCGGCGGACACACCGGGAATGCCTGGATCTTGTTCGGACCGTGAGCGTACGCCCCGGGGCCGGGCAGGACGGTACCTGATGCGCCGCCATACGCACGGCACTTGTCCGTTCTGGACCGTCCGTATGGCTGCCGGACTGTCCCCCTGTTTTCCTGTCCGTATTCGCCCAGTTGTCCGCCGTCGGCCCTGTTCGCTGGTCGCGCTGCCCGTGCGGGCAGCCGACGCTGTTCAGGCCGGTCGCTCCTGTGCCCGTACGCAGACCCGTACTTATGTGCGTACGGCGCGCGGGTGGCCGGTGTCATCCGGCCGGGGAGGCGTAGTGGGCGCGGAGCCGGGCGTGGGCCCCGGGGGCTGCGCTGGTGCGGTCCAGACCGAGGAGCGCGGCGCCCAGCACTGGGGGAGCGGTGACGATGCGCGGTACGGCCTTCGGGGCACGCTCGGCGAGCAGTGCGGTGATCTTCTCGTGCAGCGGTGGGTGCTGGGAGGCGAGGACACTGCCGCCCAGCAGGAGGGGTGTTTCCTCGTCGAGGAGTCCGAGCCGGTCCAGCGCGACCCGTGCCATGGTGACGACCTCCTCGGCCTGGCGGTGCACGATCGCCAGTGCGACCGTGTCGCCCGCCGCGGCCGTCTCGAACAGCACGGGGGTGAGTTCGTGGCGCCGTGCCGCCGGGAGCCGGCCGAGGTGCAGCGCTTCGATCAGGGCGGACATCCCGGCCAGCCCGAAGTGTCCGGGGAGGGTGCGTGCCAGGTCCGTCGGTCCGCCCCGGCCGTCCTCCGCCCGTGCCGCGTGCCACAGTGCCTCCGCGGTGAGGCCGCCGCCGCCGCCCCAGTCGCCGGAGAGCCTGCCGAGGGCGGGGAAGCGGGCGGTCCGGCCGTCCGGCAGCATCCCGGCGCAGTTGATGCCGGCCCCGCACACCACGGCGACGCCGCGGGGCTCGTCGGTCCCGGCGCGCAGCACGGCGAAGGTGTCGTTGGCGACCTGGGCCGTCAGGCCCCAGCCGCGCTCGTGCACC
>DOWQ01000568.1:1273-9542 GCA_003519485.1 Streptomyces sp.
CTCGACGGGCAGATCGGCGTTGGCGAGGCAGGCGGAGACATGCAGGGCATGGGGGAGGGGCCGGGCCCCGGGACGGGCGGCTCCGGCCGGGAGCCCGGCCGCGGCCGCCGCGTGGGCGACGGTGTCGGCGAGAGCGTCCACCGCCGGGCCGACCTCGATCGCCTGGGGGCGGAAGCCGCCGCCCCGCGCGGTGCCCAGGACGCTGCCGTCCCTGCCGATGACCGCCACGTCGGTCTTGGTGTTGCCCGCGTCGATGGCGATGACCGCGGCCGCGGGCGCCGCCGCCGTCACGCCCATGGGAGGTACTCACGGTTGTTCGCGAGCAGGTCGTCGGTCAGCCGTTCGGCGTACTCGAACTGACCGATGAGGGGATGACTCAGCAGTGCGTCGAACACCCGGTCGCGACCGCCTTCGAGGGCCGCCCGCAACGCCAGCCGCTCGTACGCCGTCACCTGGGCGATCAAGCCGCTGAACAGCGGCTCCACGGGGCGTACGGGCAACGGCCGCGCGCCGTTCCGGTCCACGGCGGCCGGGACTTCGATGACGGCGTCGTCCGGCAGGAAGGGCAGGGTGCCGTTGTTGAAGGTGTTGACGACTTGGATGTCCGGGCTTCCGCCGGCCGGACCGTCACTGGCCGCACTCCCGCTGTCCGTGCGCATGCTGCCCGTGCCCACGCTGCCCGGCGTTCTGCCGGTGCCCAGCAGCGACGAGGTGAGGGCGACGGCCGCCTCCGAGTAGAAGGCACCGCCGCGCTTGCCGAGCAGCGCGGGCTTCTCGGCGAGCTCCGGGTCGCCGTACATCTCCAGCAGCTGTTTCTCCATGGCCGCCACCTCCGCGGCGCGGGATGGTCCGGTCCGCATATCCCGCACCACCTCGTCGTGCTGGTAGAAGTACCGCAGGTAGTACGAGGGCACCGCGCCGAGCCGCTCCAGCAGCGGTCGTGGCATGCGCAGATCCGCCGCGACCGCGTCCCCGTGTTCGGCCAGCAGCGCCGGCAGCACCTCCTCGCCGGCGACGCTCACGCCGCGCTCCCAGGTGAGGTGGTTGAGGCCGACGTGGTCGAGCGCGACTTCCTCGGGCGGCACCCCGAGGAGTTTGCCGAACTTCCGTTGGAAGCCGATCGCCACATTGCACAGCCCAACGGCCCGGTGGCCCTCGGTCAGCAGCGCCCGGGTGACGATGCCGACGGGATTCGTGAAGTTCACGATCCAGGCGTCCGGGTTGCGCCGCCGCACCCGTTCGGCGATGTCCAGGACGACCGGAACCGTGCGCAGGGCCTTGGCGAGACCGCCCGCGCCTGTCGTCTCCTGCCCGACGCAGCCGCAGTTCAGCGGCCAGGTCTCGTCCCTCTCGCGGGCGGCCTGGCCGCCGACGCGCAGTTGGAGCAGCACCGCGTCCGCACCGTCCGTACCGGCATCCACGTCGGAGGTGCAGGAGATCCGCCCCGGGTGCCCCTGCCGGGCGAATATCCGCCGGGCGAGGCCGCCGACGAGCTCCAGCCGGTCCGCGGCCGGGTCGATCAGGACCAGTTCGTCGAGCGGCAGGATGTCGCGCAGGCGCGCGAAACCGTCGATCAGTTCGGGGGTGTAGGTGGACCCTCCGCCCACTACTGCGAGTCGCATGTTCAGCCCTTCACGCCGGTGACTGTGCTGCCTTCGAGGGGGTTGCCGCTGTGCGCGCTCCTGCCGGAAGTCGTCCGAGGGCTCAGGGGGCCGGGCCCACCGGCCCGGCTCGTGTCGAACACGCTCTCGCGCGCGTCGGCGAGCGCGGTCCGCAGCGCACCGCTGAGGACGGGGCGGTCCTCGAGGCTGCTCAGCCTGAGCTGTGGCCGGGGCAGCGGGAGGCCGGTCAACTCGGCCTCGACGAGCGAGCGCAGCTGTTCGCCGCCCGCCCGGGGCACCTCGCCGGAGAGCACGACGAGCTCCGGGTTGACCACGGCGACGACGGCGGCGATGCCGGTGGCCAGCCGCCGGGCCAGCTCGGCCAGCAGCGCGTCACCGGGCCCGGGAGAGGCTCGCGCCGCGGCGAGCGCCTCGGCGGCGGTCCCACCGGGCACGCCGTACTCCGCCGCGAGTCGCAGCACGCTCGGTGAGGCCACGAGCCGTTGGAAGCCGCCGCCGGTGTCCTCGCCGGCGCGGGTGAGCGGGGCACCCGGCAGCGGCAGGTAGCCGATCTCGCCGGCTCCGCCCGTGGCACCGCGCAGCAGGGTGCCGCCGAGCACGATGGCGGCTCCCACCCCCGAGTCGGCCCAGATGAGGACGAAGTCGTCGGAGTCCTGGGCAGCCCCGCGCTGCTGTTCGGCGACGGCGGCGAGGTCCACATCGTTCTCGATGACGATCGGGGTGCCGATGAGCTCGGCCAGCTCATCGCGGAGGGTCCGCGAGTGCCAGCCCGGCAGGTGGGGGGCGTAGAGCAGGGTTCCCGTCACCGGGTCGATGGCGCCCGGGGTGCCGATGACCGTGCGATGCAGGTCCGCGCGCTCCAGGCCGGCAGTGGCCAGGGCACCGTCGATCGCTGCCGCGACCAGCTGCGCCGCAGCCTGCTCGACCGTGCCGACGGTGGGCGGCGCCGCGGCAGCGGGCGCTTCGACGCGGTGAGTGCCGGTGACCCGGCCGGAGATGTCCGCAACGGCGGCGGTGATCCCTGCGGGATCGACGGCCAGGGCGGCCACATGGGCGGAATGCGGGTCGATCTCGTAGAGCCGGGGACTCGGTCCCGGCCCGCCGCTGAGGCTGCCGCCGGAGAGCACGAGCCCGGCAGCCTCCAACCGGGTCAGCAGCTGGGACGTGGTCGGTTTGGAGAGGCCGGTCAGCTCGCTGACCCGGGTGCGGGTGAGTGGCCCGTGCAAGGTGAGCAGCTCCAGAGCCGCACGGTCGTTCATCGCCCGCAGTGTGCTGGGCGTGCCAGGACTGCCTGTCATGCTCCCCCGCCTCCCTCTCGCCGCGACTTCGGAACCCCGGATGCCGGGCTCCGAACCCCGGATCCCGGAATTAGTAGGAAACCTTGCTGATAACGGAGAGTAATCGTTAGGCGCGTCCGAGTCAATGGGTTCGTCGGTTCGTCCGAAGTGGTCGGAGCAGGCGACGGCACGTCCGCGAACAGAGCGACGGCACGTCCGGCATCGCTCGCGACTGGTTGCTCGTGACGCCGAAGGTCCCCGGCCCGGCACCGGGGGGTACGGGCGCGGGCGCGGGCCGGCGGCGCCGGAAAGGATTCCGGAGCGGGCGACGGGGCCGGAGAGCGCCGGAGAGGCTCGGGAAGGACCGGCGACTACTTGGTGATGTTCGAACCGGCGCTCGGCGACGGGATCGGCGATGCCGCGACGGACTGCGGCGAGGCGGGGCTGGCCAGCGCGGACGGGGCGGCCGTGCCCGCCGTCGGGTCCTCGGCCGCAGCGGTCAACGGCTCGGGCACGCCGCCGACGATCCGGATGCCGGCCGTGTCGAACGCCTGCTTGATCCGCCCGCGCAACTCGCGCTCCACCCCGAGCTTCTTGCCCGGCATCGTCTTCGCCTGCGTGCAGATCACCATCGACTCCAGCGTCACGGAGTCCAGCCCCATCACCTCGACCGGCCCCCACAGCCGCTCGTTCCAGGGCTCGTCCTTCGCCATCCGCTTTCCGGTGTCCGTGATGACCGTGCGGACCCGGTCCAGATCCTCCTCGTACCGCACCTGGACGTCCACGGTCGCGGTGGCCCAGCCCTGGCTCTTGTTGCCGATCCGCTTGACCTCGCCGTTGCGGACGTACCAGATCTCTCCCTCGTCGCCGCGGAGCTTGGTCACCCGGAGGCCGACCTCGATCACCTCGCCCGAGGCGACCCCCGCGTCGACCACGTCCCCGACGCCGTACTGGTCCTCCAGGATCATGAAGACGCCGGACAGGAAGTCGGTGACCAGATTGCGCGCGCCGAAGCCCAGCGCGACGCCGGCGACGCCCGCGCTGGCCAGCAGCGGCGCGAGGTTGATGCTCAGCACGGACAGGACGGTCAGCGCCGCGGTGCCGAGGATGACGAACGAGGTGATGCTCCGCAGCACCGAACCGATCGCCTCGGAGCGCTGCCGGCGCCGCTCGGCGTTCACCAGCAGGCCGCGCAGGGCGCCGCCGTCCACGGCCGGGGTGGTGCGGTTCATCCGCGTGATGAAGCGCGTGATCGCCCGTCGCAGGACGGCTCGCAGCACGAGCGCGATCACGACGATCAGCAGGATGCGCAGGCCGGCGCCGAGCCAGGCGGACCAGTTCTCCTCCACCCAACCGGCGGCCTGCGAGGCGTTCTGGTGCGCCTCACTCAGCGAGGAGGCCGTGGGTGTGGTGCCATCGGCGAGGTACCAGGACACAGCGAAAGCCTTCCGTGTACGACCCGGCCGCCCGGCGGCGCGGGATGCCCCAAGGGCAGACCGACCAGACTAACGGGACGGGGTGACTGCTCCGTTGTTCTGTTCGAGGGAGAGCCCCTTCAGGGCGGGAAAGAATGGGGGTGTGGTCGAAAACACTCCTGATGCGTTACGCGGACGTGGTGGCGCCACGACCTGGCCTGAGGAGAAACTGAAGCAGATCGTCCCGGCGCGAGCCACGCGTCGCCGGCGTAGAAGGAGGAATCGGTGCCGCACGTCCTGGTCCTCAACGCTTCGTACGAGCCCCTCGGCGTCGTACCGCTCCGCCGCGCGCTCATTCTCGTCCTCAACGACAAGGCCATCAGCCTCGAGGACACCGGCGCCCTGATGCACAGCGAGACCCGCGCAGTCCCGGCGCCGAGCGTCGTCCGGCTGAAGCGATTCGTACGGGTGCCCTTCCGGGGGCCCGTGCCGCTCACCCGGCGCGCCCTGTTCGCCCGCGACGGCGGCCGGTGCGCGTACTGCGGCGCCGTCGCCACCAGCGTCGACCACGTCATCCCGCGCAGCCGCGGCGGCCAGCACGTCTGGGAGAACGTGGTCGCCGCCTGCCGGCGCTGCAACCACGTCAAGGCCGACCGGCATGTCGCCGAACTCGGCTGGCGGCTCCGCCACCGACCCGCCCCGCCGTCCGGCCTCGCCTGGCGGATCATCGGCACGGGGCACAGAGACTCGCGCTGGCTGCCCTACCTGCAGCCGTACGGCGCGGACGACGCGATGGCCCGGATCGACGGCATTTCCGCCTAGATCCGGGCCCTCTTCGTGTACGCCGGGCGGGGGCGGCGGGCACGGACGGCGGCGAACGCGGGGGCGAAACGTACCAAAACGGTACGTATGGGTATGGGTCGGCGCATCCGGTGGTGGATGCCGTCAGCGCGCCTTCATGCGGGCCAGCCGCGCCGCCCTCAGCGCCCACGCGTCCTCAGTGCTCGACCGCGTACGCCTCCACCGACCACAGGGAGTAACCGTACTCAGTGGCGCGCCTGTCCCCCTGGACCCGGACGAAGCGGGTGTCCGCGGCGTCCATGCGGACCGTCTCGCGTCCCCCCTGCCCGTCCCGTACGGTCGCCGCGGTGCGCCAGCTGCGGCCGTCGGCCGAGGTCTGCACGCGATAGCGCGCCGCGTGCGCGTCCTGCCAGCTCAGCACCACCTGGCCGACCCGCGCGGGCCGCTCCAGCTCGACCTGGAACCAGGCCCCGTCCTCCGGGGGCGAGGACCAGCGGGTCGCCGGGTCGCCGTCGATCGCCGCCGAGGCCGGGAAGTCGGCGGTCTCGTCCCCGGACGACGACGCCTTGCCGTCACGCGCCAGATCCGGTCCGCCGGTCTTCGGATAGGCCCGTACGGTCAGCGTCCGCTCCTCGCCGGCGAAGTCGAACGGCACCTCGTAGGAACCGGCCGGAGTGCTCTTCGGCACCGCGACCTTCACCGGCACCTCCGTCCGCGCGCCCCGCCGGACGGTGACGCCCTGGGGAACGTCCACCTCGATGCCCTCGGGGGACTTGGCGATCAGCCGGCCGCGCACGTTCGAGGGGCGCTCGGCCGTCAGTTCGACCGGCACGGTCGTCGCGCCGCCGATCGCGACATCCGTCTCGCCCCGCCCCAGCTCCAGCCGGGCGTCAGGAGTGTCGCCGAACCACGGCACCACGCCGTGCACCTCCGGCGGGCGGGCGTCGTCGGGCCAGGACAGCCGTACCGAGTCGGCCGACACGTCCTTGCCGGACAGCTGCGTCCAGCCGTCGCCGGACAGCTCGCCGAGCCGCCGCCAGCCCTCGCCGGGCACATGCGTCTCGACGGTCGCCCGCGCGCCCTTGGCCGGCCCGGTCAGCACGGTCACCGCCGCCAGCGGGCGGGCCCGACCCAGGTCGACGTTGAGATCCGACGGCCCTTCCGTGACGGAGGTGCGCGGCCGAACCCGGTCGGCGCCGGTCCAGGCGTCCGCCCGTTCGGCCGCCCTGTCGAGGAAGGGGTCCAGTACGCCCTTGCCGACGGTCGCGGGCGCGGCGGCGATGTCCCCGCGCAACCGCTTGAGCTCCAGCTGGGTCCGCCAGGCGGCCGCGCCGTCGCCGTCCGCCTGCGCGAGCAGCATGTCCACGGCCAGCCCGCCCGCGTGGCCGTACCGCGCCAACTGCTCCAGCCAGGGGCCGGCCTCCTCGGCCAACGCCTCACCGGCCGTCCCCGACAGCTGCTGCGGCGCCTGCCGCATCACCCGGAACGCGTCCTTCAGCCGCTCCGCCGCCCGGTCCAGCCGCTCGCGGTCCGAGCCGCTGTGCGCGCTCCACAGCGCGTCGATGAGCGGTCGCAGATACGCGGACTCGGTGCTGCCGAGCACGGAGGAGGCGTCGTTGCCCGCGAGGGCGCGCAGGGCCGCGCGGGAGCGCTTGTCGCCGCCCGCGAGCGCGTCGATGGCCGCCTGCCACGACTCCTGTGCGCGGTAGCTCCGCGGATTCCAGGCGTAGTCGGCGGCGGTGAAGAGCGGGATGCGGGACGCGGTCGGCTGCGCCATGGCGTTGGTCAGCAGCGCGGCGGAGCCGGTGGCGACGGCCGGGTCGCGGCCGGTGTAGGGGCCGAGGAAGATCCGGTCCTGTGCGTAGTCGTTGACCGGGTAGTTGTCCATGGTGACCAGTGGGTGGTCGTCGAAGGCGTCCCGGGCGTCGGCCAGTTCGCTCCCGGTGATCGTCTCCGGTACGACGCCGACGCCCGTCCACGCGACCTCGACGCGCGCGTGCAGTGCGTCCGCGAGCGCGCTCCGGTAGTCGGTGGTGCCGTCCTGGTAGAACTCGGTCGGCATGAGGGACAGCGCCGCGGCGCCCGGGTGGCGCTCGGTCAGGTGTTCGGAAACGGCGTTCGCGACCCGGGCCTGCGCCTCTGCCGCCGCCTGCGGTCCGGAGCCGAACCGGTCCGCGTCCGCGTCGCAGTGCCACTCGCTGTAGCTCACGTCCTGGAACTGCAGCTGGAACGACCGCACGCCGAGCGCCCACATGGCGTCGATCTTGCGGTTCAGGGCCTTGACCTCCTCGTCCGAGGAGAAGCACAGGCTCTGCCCGGGGGTCAGGGCCCAGCCGAGCGTCACATGGTTGCGGCGCGCGCGCTCGGCGAGCGCGCGGAATTCGGCGCGCTGCTCGGCCGGATAGGGGTCGCGCCAGCGGGCCTGCCGGTACGGGTCGTCACCGGGCGCGTAGAGGTAGCGGTTCTGTTTGGTGCGCCCGAGGAAGTCGAGTTGCGCGAGCCGTTGCCCGTGCGTCCAGGGGGTGCCGAAGAAGCCCTCGGTCGTGCCGCGCACGGGAGTGCCCGGCCAGTCGCGGATCACGACCCCGGCGAAGGACTTCGCGGCCTTGACTTCCTCGGACTTCTTGCTGCCCTCCGCGCCCTCGGCGGCCTTCCCGCCCTTCGCGGCTTTCTCGTGCTTCGCGCCGTCGCGGGAGACGGTCAGCTGGCGCAGGGTCTGCGCGGCGTGGAAAAGGCCGTCCGGGCCCGTTCCGGCGAGCGCGACGGTGTCCTTCCCGGCGATCCTGCCGACCGCCAGCCGGTAGCCGCCGGAGGGCAGATCCCCGCGCTCGGAGGCGCGAAGGGCGCGCAGCGCGGCTTCCGCGCCCTTGGTGTCGGCGCGCACCACCAGCGCGTCCGGCGGCAGCGATTCGCCGGGACGGAGGTCGAGCACGGTCCGCGCGCCGGCCGATCGCAGCACCTCGCGCAGCGCGTCGAGCGCGTACGGATCGGTGTCGTCGTCGGCCACCAGTGCGACTTGGTCGCCGACGGGCACGGATTCGCCCCGGGCACGCAGATCATGCGGACGCGGCCAGACGGACGGTAGGGAGCCGGTGTCCTCGCGGTCCTCCGCGGCGGACACCGAGTCGTCGGGCTGCGGCGGCGCGGCGGCCGC
>DOWQ01000566.1:0-2860 GCA_003519485.1 Streptomyces sp.
TAGGGCGTGTTTGAGATGTTGATCAAGGTCGTGAAACGATCTACAGATGTCTCGTGGCGATCTGACGGATACACAGTGGGAGCGACTGGAAACGGTGTTGCCGCCGATTCCGAAGATGGGCCGGCCGCCGAGGGATCGGCGGCAGGTCTTCGACGGGATCTGGTGGCGGGCCCGGACCGGCTCGCCCTGGCGCGACCTGCCCGAGCGATACGGGCCGTGGGAGACCGCATACACGGTCTTCCGGCGGTGGCAGATCGACGGGACCTGGCCCCGCATCTTGAAGAAGTTGCAGGTCAAGGCAGATGTCGACGGGATCATCGAGTGGGAGGTCTCGGTCGACTCCACCGTATGCCGGGCCCACCAGCACGCCGCAGGAGCCCGCAAAAAGGGGCTGACGATCCGGGCCGGACGCGTCCGGACGGCCTGGCGGCCGAACCGGACGACCACGGCCTCGGGCGCTCGCGCGGCGGTCTGACCACCAAGATCCACCTCGCCGTCGACGCCTCCTTCTACGTCCTCGCGGCGGTCATCACAGCCGGTCAACGGGGTGACGCGCCGGCCTTCGAGCAGGTCATGGAACGTATCCGCATCCCTCGAATCGGCGGCGGACGCCCGCGGACCCGGCCTGAGCACGTACTCGCCGACCGGGCCTACTCTTCCCGTCAGATCCGCTCCTACCTGCGTAAACGCGGGATCGCGCACACCATCCCGGAAAAGCGTGACCAGGCCGGACACCGGCTCCGGCGCGGATCTTCGGGCGGTCGCCCGCCCGGCTTCGACCGCGAAACGTACAAACGCAGACACAAAGTCGAGTGCCGAATCGGGCTCCTCAAGCAGGCGAGAGGCGTCGCGACCAGGTACGACAAGCTCGCCGTCCGCTACGAAGCCACCGTCCAAATTGTCCTCATACGACAGGCACTGTGACCACATCTCAAACACGTCCTAGCGGCGGGTCCAATTGCCCCGAACCCTTGACCGCACAACTACGGGATGGCTACGTTCTACTAAACGGAATAATTATTCCGAGCTACGGAATCTATCAACCCGGCGGAGTCCATGCGCATCCTCGTGCTCAACCCGAACACCACCACCGGCATGACAGCCTCGATCCGCACCATCGCCGAGGCGAGCGCAAGCCCGGGCACGGAAATCGTCGCCACCGAGCCACTGTGGGGACCGGAGTCGATCGAGGGCCACTTCGAGGGGTACCTGAGCGCCGCCGCCGTCCTGGACCGGCTCACCACCATCGAGGAGCCGTTCGACGCCCTGGTCATGGCCGGTTTCGGCGAGCCCGGCCGGGAGGGCGCCCAGGAACTCCTGGACGTCCCGGTGCTCGACATCACCGAGTGCGCCGCGCAGCTGGCCATGCTGCTCGGCCACTCGTACGGGATCGTCACCACGCTCGACCGGGCCGTACCGCAGATCCAGGACCGGCTGCTGACCGCCGGACTGCTCCAGCGCTGCGCCGCCGTGCGCGGCACCGGCCTGGGCGTCCTGGAGCTGGAGGAGGACGAGGACCGCACCGTCGAAGCCGTCGTCAGCACCGCGCGCAGGCTCGTCGAGGAGGATGGCGCGGAAGTGGTCTGCCTCGGCTGCGGGGGCATGGCCGGCCTGCAGGAGAAGGTGTCCGCGTCGCTCGGCGGCGTCCCGGTCGTCGACGGAGTCGCCGCCGCCGTGAAGTTCGCCGAGGCCGCCGTCGGGCTCGGCCTGTCCACCAGCAAGGTCGCAGCTTCGCCCCGCCGCGCCCCAAGGTCATCGGTTCCTGGCCGCTCAGTGCCCATCTGCGCCGCTGAACCGGCACACCACCAGCCGGCGGGCCGGCCCTCCCGGTCGGCCCGCCGCAGCCCTGGGGAGAGCCCGGCCGCCTCCGCGGGGCCGAAGCCCGTGGGCCGACCTCCGCGAACGAAGACGCGAACCGATGACCGCCGGAACGACAGCCGGCAGCCGACAGCTGACCGCTGCCGACCGCTGCCGCGTCGTGGTGGCGCCGGCCGCGGCCAGGCACAGGGCGGCGGCTCGCGCCCCGGGTCCGGCGCACCCGGCCGCTTCGCGAGAGAATCCCCCGTATGCCCCCAGCACCGCGGCGCCCTCCGCAGACGTACGACGAACTCCTCACCGAACTCCGGGACCGCGAGTCGCTGACCCGGTCCCAGCGGCTCCTGGCCGACCGGGTCATCGCCGACCCGGAGGGTGTGGCGTTCATGACCGTCTCCGAGCTGGCGTCCGCCGTCGGCGTCAACGAGGCCACCGTGGTCCGGTTCGCCACCAGCCTCGGGCTGTCCGGTTACCCGGGTCTGACCCGGCTCTGCCGGGAACGGCTCCGTGAGCAGGCACAGTTGCTGCGCCGCTACGACAGCCTGGAGCAACTCGGCACGGACAGTGGCGGGCTGCTGGAGAGGGCAGTGGCGCTGGACCGGGCCAACATCGCCCGTACGTTCGCCCGGATCGACCCCGGCACCTGGGACGCCGCGGTGCGAACGCTGGCCGAGGCTCCCCGCGTGCACGTCATGGGGCTGCGGAAGAGCCACGCTCCCGCCTACCTGCTCGGCTATCTGCTGCGGATGGTGCGCGAGGAGGTCGAGACGGTCACCACCGGCGCGGGCACGCTCACCGACGAGCTGCGCCGGGTGCGGGAGGGCGACTGCTTCGTCGCCATCGCGGTGCACCGGTACAGCGCGGAGACGGTNNCGGGCCGTCAACTGGGCCGCTTCGCGCGGCGCCCGGTGCGTGGCACTGACCGACAACCCGTCCTCCCCGCTGGTGCCCGCGGCGGGGCAGACGTTCTTCGTCGACGCCTCGGGGCCGTCCGTGCTCCGTTCGCTGACCGCCTTCACCTCGCTGGTCCAGGCACTCGCGGCGG
>DOWQ01000566.1:2874-5862 GCA_003519485.1 Streptomyces sp.
CGAGGCGCGGTCGACGCTGCTGCGCGAGGAGGAGCTGCTGGAGGAGTTCGGCGTGCACGCCACCGACCCGCCCACTTCCTGACCGGCCGGCGACCACACCCGCGCCGGACTCCCGCTCGGCGCCCGGCGCGAGTCCGGACGGACGGGCCTGCGCACTGCGGGCTCGCGGCTGTCCGGAGGCAGGCACCTCCCGCCGTACAGCCACCGATACCACCGGCCACCGGCCACGGTTCGCAGGCCGCCCGAACCGCCCTCAGCCGGGTGCCGTCAGAGCGCCGAGCGCGGCGCGCAGATGTTCCAGGGAGGCCGCGATCCAGGGCAGCCCGAGCGGGTCGTCGCTGCGCAGCGCCGCCCAGCGCTCCGCGTCGGACTCGCCGTACAGCAGGCTTGTCGCCACCCGCGCCCGCAACCCGCCCGGCGCGTCCCCGAATGCCTCCCCGGCCAGCACGCCGACGCCGTGCCGCGCCAGCAGTACGGCGGCCAACTCGGCGCCGGTGCCTATGCCACGGGCGGCGAGGGCAGGACGCACCGGCTCGAAGTCCGGGTACAGGTAGAAGCCCGCCTCGGGGGGCCGGCAGACCGCCCCGGCCGCGGTGAACTCCGCGTGGACCGCCCGTGCGACGGTCGCGTGCAGCCTCCGGGCCGTATCGATGTGGGCCAGGACTTCCGGAGGGTCCGCCAGGATGTGGGCCGCGGCCGCCTGCATCGGCGCGGCCAGGCTCGACCAGACCTCGCTGGCCACACCGATGAGTTCGGGCAGCAGGCCCTCCCCCCAGGGGCCGTCCGGCACCCGGGCGAAGCCGATCCGCCAGCCGCCGAGGGCCATCGACTTGCTCAGCCCGCTGGTGACGACGGTGCGTCCGGGCAGGTGGCGGACAGCGCTCGGGGCCTTCGCGGAGTGGCAGACCTCGGCGTAGATCTCATCGGAGATCACCGCGAGACCGTGCCGGTCCGCGATCGCGCAGACCGCCCGGACGTCTTCCTCGCGGGCGATCGTCCCGGTGGGGTTGTCGGGCACCGTCAGGACCAGGATGCCCGGGTCCGCGCCGGCCGCTCGCGCGTCGCGGAGCGCCTGCTCCAGCAGGGCGGGGTCGGGTACGCCGCCGGCCCGCGCCGGGATGGGCACGCTGATCACCCTCTTCCCCGCCAGCGCCGCCTGGGCGGCGTAGCTGACCCAGGCCGGGCACGGCAGCACCACATCACCGGGCAGGGCGGCGAGCAGCGCGAACAGCAGCGCCTTGCTGCCGGGAGCGAAGAGCACCTGCTCGGGGCGCGTCGGCAGGCCCCGCCTGCCGAACCAGCCGGCGGCGGCCTCCCGGGTCTCCGCCGAGCCGGCGACCGCTCCGTAGCCGTTGCGACCCGCCGCGGCGGCCAGCACCGCCGCGACCGGGTCCGGTACGGGGAGGCCGGCCTCCCCGAAGCCCAGGTGCAGCACCTTCTCGCCCGCCGCGCGGCGGGCCCGCAGGGCCTCATCGACGGCCAAGGTCGCCGAATGCATCGTCACGGCTGCCCACACTCCTCTGGTGATCCGGATCGACGCGCGGACGCACGCGACACCTCGAAAAAGCAATTGATGTTGCACTACCAAGACTATATGCAATTCTCATTGCACCGGCGGCCGCTCTCCGGAAGGGCCGGTCAGGACAACGGCACGCGCCGGCCCGTCGGCTCCCCGGACCGCCGCGCCGATTCCCGCTCTCCGGGAACATCTTCTGGACGTGCAGCCGGGGAATGAGAATCTGTGGTGGACGAGCCCCTGGGGCCGGGCACGGCCTCGTCGACCGGATGGAGATCCCGTGGCAGAACATCCGATCGGCGGCGGCGTGTCCTTCGTCCGCGGACTCAAGGTCCTGATCTGCGTCGCCGAGTCGGGTGAGGTACGGGCCGACCGGATCGCCGACGACGTCGCCGTCCCGCTCAGCACCGTCTACCGCTATCTGCGTACGCTGCGCGACCTCGACCTCGTCGAGGAACGCGACGGCAGTTACCTGCCCGGCTGGCGCCTCCAGGAGCTGTCCGGCCAGGACCTCACCCACACCCGGCTGGTCGAGCTCGGGCACACCTTCCTGCGTGAACTCCGGGACGTCAGCGGCGAGACGGCGGTGCTGACCGTACGAGCCGGCACTCACGCGATGTGCCTGCGCCAGGTGGAGTCCCGGCACCCGATGCGGATGGCCTTCCGGGTCAACCAGTTGCTCCCGCTGTACGCCGGCGCCGGCCAGCGGGTGCTGCTGGCGCACGCGCCGCAGACCGTCATCGACCGGGTCCTGGAACAGCCGTTGCGGCACATCACCCGGCACACCCTCGACCGCGCCTCGATCGTCCGGGAGCTCGAGCGGACCCGGCGCACCCGTTACCTCGTCTCGCACGGCGAACTCTCCGAGGAGGCCGTCGCGGTGGCGGTGCCGGTGTTCGCCGGGGGCGAGATCGTCTGCTCGCTCACCGTCGCGGGACCCGACTCCCGGTGCGGTCCGGCCTGGCAGTCCTACGCGCGGGCCACTCTCGTCGACGCCGGGCAGCGGCTGGTGGACGCCCTCGACGACTCCCCCCGGCGCTGAGCCGCTCCTCCGCTCCCTCCCCCGCAACCTCCGCCGTTCCGTGCGCCTCCTCCGGCCCCCGCGCCCTCGGCGCCGCGCCCTCCTCGCGGCTCCCCCTGCCCGGCGCTTGAGAACCCGATTCTCACGCTCTGGGGAACCGTGATTGCGCGGCACCGGTGACCGACCGGAGAGTGCTGGTCACACGGGGATTCGCGTAGAGCACGAGGAGGCGACACATGGCCGAGCGGATAGTGATCGGCGAGAGAGACCTCAGCTGCGAGGACCTGGTGGCAGTCGCACGCGGCGGAGCGCGCGTCACGCTGGCCGACTCCGTCCCCGCCCGCCTGCAGGCCAGTCTGGACTGGGTCGGCGAGGCAGTGGCGGGCAGCGCCGACGGCATCGTCGACGCCATCTACAGCATCAACACCGGCTTCGGCTCGCTGGCCGGCCG
>DOWQ01000272.1 GCA_003519485.1 Streptomyces sp.
CGTGTTTCACGTGAAACACCGGCGGCCGTGAAACCACGCACCACCGGCCACCACCGGCCGCCGCATTACTGCTGGGCGGCCCACCACTCCTTGAGCGCGGCGGCCGCCGCCTCCCGGCCCATCGGGCCGTTCTCCAGCCGGAGCTCCAGCAGATGCTTGTACGCCCGGCCCACCGCAGGCCCTGGCGGTACGCCGAGGACTCCCATGATCTCGTTGCCGTCGAGGTCCGGCCGGATCGAGTCCAGCTCCTCCTGCTCCTGGAGCCGCGCGATTCGTTCCTCCAGGCCGTCGTAGGCCCGGGAGAGTGCGGTCGACTTCTTCTTGTTTCGTGTCGTGCAGTCGGAACGGGTCAGCTTGTGCAACCGGTCCAGCAGCGGCCCGGCGTCCCGTACGTAGCGGCGGACCGCGGAATCGGTCCACTCGCCGGTCCCGTAGCCGTGGAAGCGCAGATGGAGCTCGACCAGCCGGGAGACGTCTTTGATCATCTCCCCCGGATACTTGAGCTGCGTCATCCGCGTCTTCGTCATCTTGGCGCCGACCACCTCATGGTGGTGGAACGAGACCCGGCCGTCCTCCTCGAAGCGCCGGGTCTTCGGCTTCCCGATGTCATGCAGCAGAGCGGCCAGCCGGAGCACGAGGTCGGGGCCGTCGCCCTCCAGGTCCATGGCCTGTTCCAGGACCGTCAGCGAATGCTCGTACACGTCCTTGTGGCGGTGGTGCTCGTCCCGCTCCAGGCGCAGCGCCGGGAGCTCGGGGATCACCCGGTCGGCGAGGCCGGTGTCGACGAGCAGCTTGAGGCCCTTCCGAGGGTCGTCGGCGAGCACCAGTTTGTTGAGCTCGTCCCGGACCCGCTCGGCCGAGACGATGTCGATACGGTCGGCCATCGTCGTCATCGCGTCGATGACTTCGGGGGCCACGTTGAAGTCGAGCTGTGCGGCGAACCGCGCGGCGCGCATCATCCGCAGCGGGTCGTCGGAGAAGGACTCCTCCGGCGTGCCCGGAGTCCGCAGCACCCGGGCGGAGAGATCCTCCAGCCCGCCGTGCGGATCGATGAACTCCTTCTCCGGCAGCGCTACCGCCATCGCGTTGACGGTGAAGTCCCGGCGGACGAGATCCTGCTCGATGGAATCTCCGTAGGAGACCTCGGGCTTACGGGAAGTCCGGTCGTACGCCTCGGACCGGTAGGTGGTCACTTCGATGAGGAAGTCGCCCTTGCGGCAGCCGACCGTCCCGAAGGCGATACCGACCTCCCAGACCGAGTCCGCCCACGGCCGTACGATCTTGAGTACGTCGGCCGGCCGGGCGTCGGTGGTGAAATCCAGATCGTTGCCGAGCCGGCCGAGCAAAGCATCTCGGACGGATCCGCCGACCAGGGCTAGGGTGTGCCCGGCCTCCTGAAAATGGCGCGCGAGATCGTCGGCGACGGGGGACACCCGGAGAAGCTCACTCACCGCGCGGCGCTGCACCTGGTTGAGCGCATGCGTCGCGTGGGTGGTCTGCGGGTCGAGGCTGTCATTGTTCGCGTTCGGCACGACAGACCAGGGTACGTGTCCCGGCGGCCCCCGGTGTCCATGTTTCACGTGGCACGGCCCACCGTCGATCTTGTGGGGCCACCCCAGCACTTCGCCGCGCCACACCTCGTTACCATGCGTGGACGCACATCCGACGACCACCACTGACAGAGGGACGGGCGACGCGTGGCCGAGGCGGCAGCATTCCATGGGACGAGTTCCGCTCCCGCCCGCCGGTGGCTGCTGCGAGCCGCCGCGCTGCTGGCGGGCGCACCACTGCTCGCCGGGCCGGCACAACTTCTCTCCCCGCCCCCGGCGGGGGCGGCAACCGCCGCTCCCGCCGCTTCCGGGTCCCGGACCGTCGATGTCTCCATCGACTCACTGACCCCCGTGTCGCCCGCCGAGGACGACACGATCACCATCAAGGGCCGCGTCACCAATGAGGGCCGTTCCACGGTCGCCGGTGCCCAGCTGGGCCTCCGCCTCGGGGCCCCGCTCAGCAACCGCAGTGCCATCGACGCCGCCGCCTCCCGCACCGGTTTCTCCCCGGGGGCGGACGGCCAGCAGGTCGCGGACGACCACGCGGTGGAATTCGGGCAGCTGGCCGCCGGCGTCACCCGCGAATTCAGCATGAAGGTGCCGATCGAGGATCTGAACCTCGGCACGGAGGGCGTGTACCAGCTCGGTGTCTCGCTCAGCGGGCGGCCCGGGGGACAGTACGAACAGGTGCTGGGCATCGAGCGGACCTTCCTCCCCTGGCAGCCGGAGAAGGCCGGCACGCGGACGAAGATGAGCTACCTGTGGCCGCTCATCTCCACCCCGCACCTGACGGCGCGGACCGAGTCCGACCAACAGCAGACTCCCCGCTTCCGCAATGACGATCTCGCGGCGGAGCTGGCGCCCGGCGGCCGGCTCCAGCAGCTCGTCGCTCTCGGCAAGGACCTTCCCGTCACCTGGGTGATCGACCCGGCTCTGCTCGCAGACGTCGAGAGGATGAGCAAGGACTACAAGGTCGAGGAGCCGGACGGATCGGTCACGGCCGGGAAGCACCAGAGGCTCGCCACTCAGTGGCTGAGCGACCTCCAGGAGGCCGTGAAGGGCCGGGAGCTGGTGGCCCTGCCCTTCGCCGACCCGGACCTCGCCTCGCTCGCACACCGCGGCAAGGAGGTCCCGGGGGCGATCAGCCACCTCAAGCCGGCCACCGACCTCGCGGCCAAGACCGTGGACACCGTCCTCGGCCGGAAGCCACGTACCGACTTCGCCTGGCCGGTGAACGGCGCCGTCGACACCTCCATCGTCGACGTCGCCACCTCGGCCGGTGCCCACAATGTCATCGCCCGCAGTGACAGCCTGCGTGAGACCGGGGGCCTGTCCTACAGCCCCACGGCGGCCCGTCCGATCGGCGGTGGCAATACGGCGCTGGTGGCGGACGCCCGCCTCTCCACCGCCTTCCGGAGCGACATGACCTCGGCCGAGGGCTCCACGCTCGCCGTCCAGGAGTTCCTGGCCCAGACCCTGATGCTCACCAAGGAGGCGCCGGGCGAGGAGCGCAGCGTCGTGGTGGCCCCGCATCGGATGCCGACGGCCAGCCAGGCCCGGGCCATGGCGGAGGCCGTGGCGGGGCTCGAGGCCGGCCGCTGGACCCGGCCACTGGGCCTCGGGGACGCGGCACAGGCGACACCCGACCCGCGGGCCACGGCCAAGGTCCCCGGCAGCGGTTCCTACCCCGCCTCGCTGCGCAAGCAGGAACTGCCCACCGATGCCTTCGAGGACATCCAGCGGACGCAGAGCGCGCTCGCCGACTTCAAGGTGATCCTGTCCGAGCCCGAGCGGGTGGTCACCCCCTTCGGGAATGCGATCCTGCGCGAGATGTCCACGTCCTGGCGGGGCGACGCCGACGCCGCCGAGCAGTACCGCGGTGCGGTGGAGAAGTATCTGACGGATCTGACGCAGGAAGTGCAGCTGATCCAGAAGTCCAAGCAGACACTCTCCGGGCGCAACGCGACGATCCCGGTGACCGTGCAGAACAACCTCGTGCAGGGCGTCGAGGGACTCAAGCTGGTGCTCCGCTCCAGCTCTCCCCACCGGCTCGACCCGGGTGAGGCGCAGCCCGTCGAGATCGAGGGCGGGCACAGCCAGTCGGTGAAGTTCGACACCACCGCCCATGCAAACGGTCTCGTCTGGGTCGAGGCGCAGCTCTACACCCTGGACAACCGGCCCTACGGCGCTCCGATGACGTTCAAGGTGAACGTCACCGAGATCACCTCCACCGTGATGCTCGTCATCGCCGGTGGCGTGCTGCTGCTGGTGCTGGCCGGCATCCGGATGTACACGCAGCGGAAGCGGGCGTCGGCCGACCCGGATGCGGTGGTCACTGCGGAGACCCCCGACCCCGAGAATGCCGACCCCGAGAACCCCGGCGGCGCCACGGAGAGCAACGACGGTTCCACGGAAGCCACCGAGCACAGGGAAGCCACGGAAGTCACCGAGGCCACCGAGGCCACCGAGGAAGCGGACCGCGAGGACGGGGTGACAGCGTCCGAGCAGCCGGGTGACGGGCCGACGGACACCGAGCCGGGGGACGGCGACGCACCCGACACGGGTGAGAAGGTGGACCGTTGAGCGTATTCAGGGCCTGCTGGCCGGGGACGATGAGGTGGGGCACATGAACGCGCCGTACGACGGTGACCGCGGTCGGAGTCCGGGGAGCGACCCGGCCGGCCAGGCACCGCCGCCCCCCGGCCGGGAACCGTACGGGCAGACCCCCCATCGGAGCGCGTTCCCGGAGCCGGAGGCGCCGGGGCCCGGTAACGACGCCCTGTACGGCCGGCAGGACCCCACACCGCCCCACCGGCCGGATCCGCGGCAGTGGACTCCCGGCCCGGAACCCGAACAGCCGCAGGGGCAGCAGGACGCCTTCGCTCACCTCTACCGTGACCAGCAGCAGCCGTACGAGCCGCAACGTCCGCAGCAGCCCGCGCCCCTCCCCCCGGCTCCCACCCCCGCCCCGGCCACCGGGCCGGAGCCCGGACCGGTGACTCCCCCGGAGCCGGAGCCCGCTAAGAAGAAGCCCGCCGGGCGCGCCTCCGGCCTGCTGAGGTCCAGCGCGCTGATGGCGGCCGGCACGCTGGTCTCCAGGCTCACCGGCTTCGTCCGCCAGCTGGTGATCACCGCAGCCATCGGTGCGGTGCTCCTCGGCGACACGTACACCGTCGCGATGAACCTGCCGACGATGATCTACATCCTCACCATCGGCGGCGGTCTGAACTCCGTCTTCGTCCCGCAACTCGTGCGTGCGATGAAGGACGACGACGACGGTGGCGAGGCATACGCCAACCGTCTCCTCACCCTGGTGATGGTGCTTCTCGCCGGGCTCGTCGCAGTGTCGGTGTTCGCCGCGCCGCTGCTCATCCGCGCGATGTCGGTGCCGATCGCCGAGGACCAGGCGGCCAACGAGGTCGCGATCACCTTCGCCCGCTACTGCCTGCCGACCATCTTCTTCATGGGCGTGCACGTGGTGATGGGCCAGGTCCTCAACGCCCGCGGCCGGTTCGGCGCGATGATGTGGACGCCCGTACTGAACAACGTCGTCGTGATCTTCACGTTCGCCATGTTCATCTGGGTCTACGGAACAGCCGGTTCCTCCAACATGGGCGTGACGACGATCACTCCGGAGGGCGTCCGGCTGCTGGGCATCGGCACTCTCCTGGGCCTCACCGTGCAGGCCCTGGCGATGCTCCCCTACCTGAGCCAGGCCGGATACAAGTTCCGTCCGCGGTTCGACTGGCGCGGCCACGGCCTCGGCAAGGCCGCCAAGCTCGCCAAGTGGACGTTCCTCTTCGTCCTCGCCAACCAGGCGGGCCTGGTGGTCGTCACCCAGCTCGCCACCCAATCGGGCAAGGTCGCCGCCGATCTCGGATTCCCCGGGACCGGCATCATGGCGTACAACAACGCCTTCCTGATCTGGCAGATGCCGCAAGCGATCATCACGGTGTCGGTGATGGCCGCGCTGCTGCCCCGGATCTCCCGCGCGGCCCACGACGAGGATCACGCGGCGGTCCGCGACGACATCTCGCAGGGGCTGCGGAACTCCGCCGTCGCGATCGTCCCGATCTCCTTCGCGTTCGTGGCTCTCGGCGTCCCGATGTGCATCCTGATGTTCTCGTCCTCGGGCCTCGCCGCGGCCCAGTCCATGGGCTACGTCCTGATGGCGTTCGGCCTCGGCCTGATTCCGTACTCCATGCAGTACGTCGTGCTCCGCGGCTTCTACGCCTACGAGGACACCCGCACGCCCTTCTACAACACGGTCATCGTCGCCGCGTGCTGGGCCGCCCTGTCCACGATCTGCTTCTTCGTGTTCCCGGCCCGCTGGACGGTCGCGGGCATCGCTGCCTCGTACGGGTTGTCCTACGCGATCGGGGTGGGCGTGGCCTGGAAGCGGATGAGCAAGCGGGTCGGCGGCGACCTGGACGGGCCCCGGGTCATCCGTACCTACGCCCGCCTGATGGGAGCCGGAATCCCGGCCGCGATCGCGGGCGGCGCTGCCGGATACGGGATCACCCAGTCCATCGGCCAGGGTCCGCTCGGTGCGCTGGCGGCCCTGGCCGGCGGCGGAACCGTCCTCATGGCGGTCTTCTTCCTGGCGGCGAAGCGCATGCGCGTCGAGGAGATGACCGCCATGGTCGGGATGGTCCGCGGCCGCCTCGGCCGCTGACGGGGCACAACCATCGTCCGGTAACACGTGTCGTGCATACGGGCGGACTGTGGGCACAATTGTCTTTGCTCGGTGGACCGGCGTGCAACGGATGGGGAGGCAGGAACGACGGTGGCGGAACGCAGCACGGCTGCCGTCGACGTGGCAGGCAACAGCGGTGACGACCCGCTGACCGCCCATGCGGGCGAGGCCACGGCCGACGGGGTGGAGGCCCAGAAGAAGACCGGGGCGGCGGACACGGAGTCCGGCGGCGCCCACACGGAGCCCGACGACACGGCGGCGAGCGCCTCGCAGGGGGTCGCAGCCGGCGTGGAGCCGCCCGATCTGCACAGCGGCCACAAGCTCGCGAGACGCTACCGCCTGGAGGAGTGCCTCACCCGGCTGGACGGCTTCAGCAGCTGGCGCGCCGTCGACGAGAAGCTCCGCCGCGCCGTCGGCGTGCATGTGCTGTCGGCCGACCATCCGCGGGCTCGCCCCGTGCTCGCCGCCGCCCGCTCCGCCGCCCTGCTGGGCGACCCGCGCTTCGTCCAGGTCCTCGACGCCGTCGAGGAGAACGACCTGGTCTATGTCGTCCACGAGTGGCTGCCGGACGCCACCGAGCTGACCACCGTCCTCGCCTCGGGCCCGCTGGAACCGCACGACGCCTACCAGCTCGTCCTCCAGGTCTCCCAGGCCATGGCGACGGCCCACCGCGAAGGGCTGGCTCACCTCCGGCTGAACCCCGGCTCCGTGCTGCGGACCGATTCCGGCCAGTACCGCATCCGGGGACTCGCCGTGATGGCCGCACTCCGCGGCATCAGCACGGAGCACCCGCAGCGCACCGACACCGAGGCGATCGGCGCCCTCCTGTACGCGGCGCTGACCGAGCGCTGGCCGTACGAAGGGGACGCCCACGGCCTCTCCGGCCTGCCCAGGGGCGTCGGCCTGATCTCCCCCGACCAGGTACGGGCGGGCGTCCACCGCCCTCTCGCCGAGATCGCCATGCGGGCGCTGGTGAACAGCGGCTCCACCCCGCTGCGGCTCGAGCCGCCCTGCACCACGCCGGAGGAACTGGCCAAGGCCGTCGGCGCTCTGCCGCGCATCCGGCCGCCCGAGCCCTCCTTCGCCACACCGACGTACCAGCCGCCCGGCTACCAGTCGGCGGCTGGCTACCCACAGCAGCCTTCTCGTGGCGGTCCGCGGCCGACCGGGCGTCCGGTGGCGGCCCCGCCGCCGCCACTGCAGAGCCGCACCGGCAAGGCGCTGAAATGGACGGTCTCGGCGATGCTCATCGCCGCCCTCGGCCTCGGCAGCTGGCAGGTCGCGGACGCCCTGATAAACCGCGACCGTGCCCCGTCGGGCGGCTCCGACCAGGCCCAGGGCGACGGCTCGGCGAACAGTGGCCAGAAGAAGGAGACCACCCCGCTCAAGATCGCGAACGCCACCGAGTTCGCACCGCTCGGGGCACCCGTCGCCGCGGGCAAGGTACCGAACTCGGTGGACGGCGATGTGGGTACCGCCTGGGTGACGCCGCACTACAAGGGCTACGCGAACTTCGGCAATCTCCCGAACCGCCAGAACGGCAGCGGTCTCATCATCGATCTGGGCAGCGTCCAGGAGGTGTCGGACCTCACCGTCGACATGTACCGCAGCGGCCAGACCGTCGAGGTGCTCGGGGCCGCGGAGGCCGCCGCGCAGCCGACGGCCCTCGCGGACTTCTCCCAGCGCCTGAGCAAGCCGGAAAAGGCCGGCATCAAGCTCGAGATAAGCGTCGCTGACCCCGTTCGGACCCGGTACGTGCTGATCCACATCATCGAATTGGCGCCCGACGGCTCGACCGGCCAGTTCAGGGGCGGCGTATCCGAGGTCACTGTGGCAGGCTGACCCGAACCGAAGCTGGAGGGGAGGTCCGACCTTGGACGACGCCTTGCGTGGTTCCGCAACGGACAAGGATCTCCTCGCCCGGCATGTCGCCGGCGACCCGGAGGCATTCGGTGAGATCGTCCGCCGCCACCGGGACCGGCTCTGGGCCGTGGCGCTGCGCACCCTCGGCGACCGCGAGGAAGCCGCTGACGCAGTCCAGGACGCCCTCGTCTCCGCATACCGCGCCGCCCACACCTTCCGAGGCCAGTCGGCCGTCACGACGTGGCTGCACCGCATCACGGTCAACGCCTGCCTCGACCGGGCCCGGAAGACCGCCTCGCGCAGGACTTCTCCCATCGCCGAGACCGAGCGGCTGGAGCAGCTTCTCGAGCCGCACGAGTCCGCCGCGGCCCCCGCGGAACGGAGCGACCTCAAGCGCGAACTACTCCAAGCGCTCGGCACGCTCCCCGTCGAGCAGCGCTCCGCCCTGGTACTCGTCGACATGCAGGGCTATCCCGTCGCCGAGGCCGCCCGGATCCTCGAAGTGCCCAGTGGCACCGTGAAGAGCCGTTGTGCCCGCGGCCGGGCGCGGCTCCTTCCGCTTCTCTCGCACCTCCGGGGCGGGGATCGGGATCAGGACCGAGATGGAGACAGAGACGGGGATCGGGCAGGCCCGGATCCGGAGCTGAAAAGGAACCGGCCGCCGGGGACATCCGTCCCACCAGCAGCAGGACCCAGGGATTCAGATGCCGTGAAGGGAGGCGGACGCGCGTGACATCCACGACCGACGCAGGTCGACACCCGGATGTGGCGGAAATCTCCGCACTCGCGGATGGGCTCCTCACCCCCGAGCGCACCGCGGCCGTCCGCAGCCATGTCGATGGCTGCGGGCTGTGCGCCGACGTCCGTAGCTGCCTCGAGGAGATCCACGACACCTTGGGCGCCTTGCCCGGCCCGGCACAGATGCCTGCCGACGTTGCGAGCCGTATCGACGCGGCCCTCGCAGCCGAAGCCCTGCTCGACGCGACCGCGTCCGGGACGGTTTCACGTGAAACTGTCGACGGCCCTGCTCGCCCGGCCGAGGACCGGCCGGTTTCACGTGAAACCGGAGACCGGAGCGAACCGGTCCCTGTGGCGCACGCCACCAGTCGACCGAAGGCCCGTCGGCGTGCGGTGACCGGACCCGGGCGGGCACCCCTGCGGGGACGCCGGTGGCGCGCGGCGGTCCTCGGTGCGGCCTCCGTCCTCGGCATCGGAATCGGCGGTGTCGTCGTCATGCAGTCCCTCGACCCCGCCCAGGAAGGGCACGACGCCGCCGCTCAGTCCCGCACCGCCGAGGCTGATAGCGGCCTCACCGGTGCGGCCCTGGAAAACCGGGTCCAGGAGCTTCTCGAGACAGCGAAGTCGCCACCGAACGAGGTGGGGGCCCAGTCCGGCCCGGCGGAGCCGCTACGGGGGAGTGACGTCACCGTTCCGTCCTGCATACGGAACGGCATCGATCACCCCGGCGTGCCACTGGCAGCCGGGGAGGATGTCTTCGAAGGCAAGGACGCCTACATCGTGGTGCTGACCAACCGGTCGGACGCAACGCGCGTCGACGCCTATGTCGTGGACTCCTCCTGCGTCGAAGCGTCCTCCGGGGAGCTCGGGGACGTCCTGCTGACGCGCACGTACCCACGCCGCTGAGCCACGCCGTACCCACGGGGGCGGCACCGGGAATGCCTGCCCCTTAGGATCCGTTGGGTGGGGTGAGAGTCCGAAGCGGACTCGCAATGGGCCCCGGACAGCAGTCGGCAGAGACGAGGAACACACCCGTGAGCGACGTCCGTAACGTGATCATCATCGGCTCCGGGCCGGCGGGATACACCGCGGCGCTGTACACCGCCCGTGCAGCCCTGAAGCCTCTCGTTTTCGAGGGTGCGGTCACCGCTGGTGGCGCGCTGATGAACACCACCGATGTGGAGAACTTCCCGGGTTATCGCGACGGCATCATGGGTCCCGACCTGATGGACAACATGCGCGCCCAGGCCGAGCGTTTTGGCGCCGAACTCATCCCGGACGACATCGTCTCCGTCGACCTGAGTGGCGTCATCAAGACGGTGACTGACTCGGCCGGGGCCGTTCACCGGGCCAAGACCGTCATCGTTTCCACCGGTTCGCAGCACCGGAAGCTCGGTCTCCCCCGGGAGGACGAACTGTCCGGTCGCGGCGTCTCCTGGTGCGCCACCTGTGACGGGTTCTTCTTCAAGGACCAGGACATCGTCGTCGTCGGTGGTGGTGACACCGCGATGGAGGAGGCTACCTTCCTCTCCCGCTTCGCGAAGTCCGTGACCATCGTGCACCGCCGCGACACGCTCCGCGCCTCCAAGGCCATGCAGGAGCGTGCCTTCGCCGACCCCAAGATCACGTTCGCCTACGACAGTGAGGTGGCCGAGATCCACGGGGACCAGAAGCTCTCCGGTCTGACACTTCGGTCCACCAAGACCGGTGAGACCCGCGAGATCGCGGTCACCGGGCTGTTCATCGCGGTCGGCCACGACCCGCGCACCGAACTGTTCACCGGCCAGCTGGAATTGGACGACGACGGCTACCTCAAGGTCGACGCACCGTCCACCCGTACCAACGTGACCGGCGTCTTCGCATCAGGCGATGTCGTGGACCACACCTACCGACAGGCCATCACCGCCGCCGGAACCGGCTGCTCCGCAGCACTCGACGCGGAGCGCTACCTGGCCGCACTCTCCGACGCCTCCGAGGAGCACACCCCGGAGCCCGAGAAGACGGCCGCCGCCGCCCTCTGATCCCCAGCCACTCCCCTCAGCGACCCCAAGGAGACCGCCATGGCCGGCGCCCTCAAGAACGTGACCGACGCGACCTTCGATGAAGAGGTTCTCAAGAGCGACAAGCCCGTCCTCGTCGACTTCTGGGCTGCCTGGTGCGGCCCGTGCCGGCAGATCGCTCCGTCCCTCGAGGCCATCGCCACGGAGCACGCCGACAAGATCGAAATCGTCAAGCTGAACATCGACGAGAACCCGGCGACCGCCGCCAAGTACGGAGTCATGTCGATTCCGACGCTCAACGTCTACCAGGGCGGCGAGGTCGCCAAGACGATCGTCGGTGCCAAGCCCAAGGCCGCCATCGTGCGTGACCTCGAAGACTTCATCGGCTGACAGCGACGCCGTTCCACGTGAAACTGCGTGCCACGACGTGCCGCACGATGTTCCACGTGAAACAGGGCCCGTCCCCGGAAGGG
>DOWQ01000629.1 GCA_003519485.1 Streptomyces sp.
CCGGCCTCCGCCCCGGATGCGCCCACCGACCCGGCGGCCGGCCCGGGCGCGGCCGGCAGCCGTACCGCGGGCAGCCAGAAGGGGGCCCGCCACCCCGGGCCGGCTCATCGACACCGGCGCCCTCGACCGCCACCAGCGCAGACTGCGCCCCGAGTTCCACAGGCGCCGCGGGATCATCCGCCGCCAGGTCGCAAGCTGCTTACCCTGCCCCCGGCTGCCCGGCCGCGACAGCGGGCTACAGGCGTATCTGCAACTCCCGGACCACATCGACGAACAGGCCCCGGTGCGAGCAGCCCACAACCGCTCCGTACTGCTCCGCGGCGGTCGCTTCTGTACCTCGGTGAACACGACGGGACACCCGGCATCGTGGTCAGCTACGCCGCGGTGACCTGCACCCCGCGACGCAACGACTCCTCCATGCTCGGAACCGGCCCGCATGCCCGCGCCCGTGGTCATGGGCCCGCCCACCGCTGTCAACGCTCACCGCCGTCAGCGTGTCGGGACCGGCCGGCGCGCCCGGCAGATCAGTCGGTCGCGCTCCGTCCAGCGGACCGGAGGTGGGACGGACTGCCGTGTGCAGGCCGGAAACCCGCCCATGGCGGTCAGCGTGGAGCGCCCTGCTCGACTCCGGGGTCCGGAGCCGGCAGCGGGCCGGGCGAAATGACCCGCAGCGCGCCCGGCAGCACCGTAGCCGTGACCGGCAGGGGTGCGAGCGGCTCGCCGTCCCCGTACGCCTGGACACCGTCGGCCTCGATCCGCACCTCGGCCCCGCGGAGGACGACGATCTCGTCGTTCTCCGTATGCGTGCCGCGGTACACCTGGGGCAACCTGCGCAGGAACTTCAGTTTGCTGCCCGCTCCCAGGAGCACCACATCGAGCAGACCGTCACGTGGGTCGGCGTCGGGCGCGATGTGCATGCCCTTGCCGTAGTAGCCGGAGTTGGCTGCCACCACGGTGAATCCGTCGAAGGTGTGCTCGACGCCGTCGACGGTGACGCGGTATGCGGTGACCGGGAACGTCGCCATCGCACGGACCGCGCCGATCGGGTACTGCAGTGTCGCGGGCACTCGGTGCATCCGGTTGACCAGCTCGGAGGCGCGGGAGTCGACGCCGGCGTAGACACTGCCCACGACAACGGCGTCGCCGACGCTGATCGCGTCCACCGCGCGCACCTCGCCGTGGACGAGGGTGCGCGCGAGCTCGTCCGGCGCTTTCGGGATCTGCAGCTGCCGGACGAAGTCGTTGCCGCGGCCCGCAGCCGCGATCCCCAGCGTGACCCCGCGCCGGGCCGCCGGACCCGCGATCGAGCTGACCATGCCGTCACCGCCGACGGCGACGCACACCTCGTCCGCGGCGGTCCGGGCGACCAGGTCGTCGGCCGCCTCGGTGCCCGGGCTGATCGTCGAGCGCACCCGGCAACCGTGTGCTTCGAGCGCCGCGGCGACATCGGCGGCGACCCGCGCGCCGCGCCCGCCTCCCGCGTGCGGGTTCACCACGAGGTGAAAGGAACGGGTCATGGGATGAGCACTTCCGGGTTGAGTACGCCGACCGGATCCACGGCCTGCTTGACCGCGCGAAGCACCGCCACGCCGACCGGGCCGATTTCCTCGGCATACCACGGCTTGTGGTCGTGGCCGACCGCGTGGTGGTGGGTGATCGTCCCGCCCGCAGCCACGATCGCGTCGGATGCGGCCCGCTTCGCCTCGTGCCACTGCCTGCGCGGATCGTCTGCCGCCTTGCACGCGACGGTGAAGTAGAGCGAAGCCCCGGTGCGATAGACGTGCGAGATGTGGCACAGGACAATGGGATTCATCCCTTGTGCGCCGAGCGAACTATCGAGCGCGGACTTCACCTCGGCGTACAGATGGTCCAGATTGCCCCAGAACGTGGCCGTCTCGAGTGTCTCGACCAGCACGCCGACGTCGAGCAGCGCGTCGCGCATGTACGGCGCGGCGAACCGGCCGTCGGCCCACTGCTGCCCGTCTTCGGCGCCGAGCGACGTGCCGCCCAGTCGCTCGAGCGTCGCTCCGACCTCGGCCCGCATCCGCTCGACGCGGGCCGGTGCCGCTTCGTAGCCGCACACCATCAGGGCGCCGCCGGCCGACTCGGCGCCGATGCTCTCGGGTTTCGCAAGGTTCAGGGACGTCTCGGTCTCGTCGGACAGGCGCAGCACAGTCGGGTTGATGCCGTCCTGCGTGAGGGTGCGCATGGCGGTCACCCCTGACTGGAACGACGGGAACCGCCATGTCTCGTAGACAGCGGTCTCCGGCGCGGGCCGGACCGCGACGGTCACCTCGGTGACGATGCCAAGTGTGCCCTCCGATCCGAGCACGAGCTGCTTGAGGTCCGGGCCTGCGGCACTGGCCGGAGCGACGCCGAGATCCCAGGTGCCCTGCGGAGTCGCGACCTTGAGCCCGACGACCATCGAGTCGAACCTGCCGTAACCCGAGGAGGACTGGCCGCTCGACCGCGTGACCGCGAAGCCCCCGATGGTGGCGAACTCGAACGACTGCGGGAAGTGACCGAGGGTCAGCCCCTGCTCGCCGAGCAGCCGCTCGGCACGCGGACCCGGCACCCCGGCCTGCAGCACCGCAGTGCCGGACACCTGGTCGACGGCGACCAGCCCATCGAGCCGGCTGAGGTCGATCGCGATCACCCCGGTCAGAACGTCGCGCGACGCGGCGAGGCCGCCGACGACCGAGGTGCCGCCACCGAAGGGCACGACGGCGATCCGTCGGTCGACGCAGAGCGCGATGAGCGCGAGGACCTCGTCGTGGTCCGCCGGACGCACGACCGCGTCGGGCGCGGCGGCGGCATCGCCGTCACGCAGCGCGAGCAGGTCAGGAGTCGACTTACCCCCCGTGTGCCGCACGCGTGCCTCGTCGGTCGTGTCGACATGGTCCTCGCCGACCACGCCTCGGAGCGCGTCCAGCACATGGTCGGCCAATTCGGCCACCGGGAGGCGGACCTGTGTGAGGTCCACAGCCGGGCGCGGGACCGCCGGCCCGAACGCGAGCTCGAGCAGCCCGGCCGCACTCTCGGGAAGGGCAGTCATGTGTGCCGGGTCGCCCCAGCGGGACCAGTGCATTCGATCGCTCATGCGTTAGAGTGTGACACATGGCGTCCAGTCGTAACACCCACATCGACGAAGAAGAATTGCTCGATGCCGCGAGAGAGCAGCTGTTGGCGGTCGGTTGGCGTCGCACGACGATGACCGACATCGCCCGCCGTGCGGGCGTCTCCCGGATGACCGTCTATCGCCGGTGGCCCGACCTCGCGACCTTGTCGGCCGACCTGATGACCCGGGAGTTCACTTCATTGGCAACGGGACACGACGACGTCGACCCCGCGCCGACCGCGGCCGCCCTCGCCGCTGTGATCACCCGGATCGCGCGGTCGATCCAGGGCAACGCCCTCTTCCGCAAGATCGTCGAGGTCGACCCCGAGCTGCTGCTGCCCTACCTGCTCCATCGGCGCGGTCGCACCCAGGACACGCTGCTCGCGGCGGTGACCGCCCGCATCGAGCGGTCACAGTCCACGGGTGCGGTGCGTGCAGGCGACCCGGTGCTGCTTGCCCGCAGCGCGCTGCTGCTCACCTACGGCTTCGTCTTCTCCTCGCCCACGATGGCCGACCTGCCGGGCACCCGGCCGGGCACAGCGATCGACGGCGAGGGCCACGACCTCCTGTTCGACGAACTCGCTCGCGCACTCGAAGGGCACTTCGCATGACCGGTGACACCGCACTCAACCGCACGCGCCGGGAGCGCGACCTCGCCGAGGCGACCGACGGACGCACGGTCGACCTCCTTGTCGTCGGCCTCGGCGTCACCGGCGCCGGGGTTGCGCTCGACGCGGCTGCTCGAGGCCTGACCGTCGTGGTCATCGACGCGCACGACGTAGCGTTCGGCACGTCGCGGTGGAGCTCGAAGCTCGCACACGGCGGGCTGCGCTACCTCGCGCACGGCCAGGTGGGGATCGCTCACGAGAGCGCGGTCGAGCGGGACATCCTGCTGCGACGCACCGCACCGCACCTCGTGCGTCCGGCGCAGTGGCTGGTGCCGCTCACGCCGGACATCTCGCACGCGAGTGCCGCTCTCATCGGCGCGGGCTTCGTCGGCGGCGACCTGCTGCGGCGCGTTGCCCGCACCCCGAGCGCCCTGCTGCCACGGCCCCGGCGGGTCGACGTCGCCGAGGCACAGGGCCTCGCGCCCTCCGTCCGGCACGACATCCGGGGCGGCATAACGGCGTGGGACGCGCAGCTCGAGGACGACGCCCGTCTGGTGATCGCCCTCGCCCGCACAGCGGCCGGCGAGGGCGCCCGCGTGCTCACCCGCGTCCGTGCACTCGAGGTGACCGGCGACGGAGCGCGTGTGCGCGACGAGGTCACCGGCACGGCGTACGACCTCAAGGCCCGAGCGGTCGTCAACGCAGCCGGTGTCTGGGCCGCCGACCTCGTGCCCGGAATCACGCTCCGACCGTCGCGGGGAACGCACCTGGTGCTGCGCACCGAGACGTTCGGCGACAGCGGTGTCATCGTCAACGCCCCGGTGCCCGGCACCATCGGACGCTTCGTCTTCTCCCTCCCACAGCCGGACGGCCGCACCTGCCTCGGGCTCACGGACGAGGCCGCCGACGGGCCGATCCCGGACGTGCCCCTCGCCACCGATGGCGAGATCGGCTTCCTGCTCGACACCTTCGGCCGGGTGCTCGAGCGGCCGCTCACGCGCGCGGACGTCGTCGGGACGTATGCCGGGCTGCGCCCGCTGCTCGACGCCGGCGGATCGACCGCGGACGTTTCCCGTCGGCACGCGGTGCTGACATCGCCGGACGGCGTGGTCACGATCATCGGCGGCAAGCTGACGACGTACCGCCGGATGGCGCAGGACGCTGTCGACGCCGCGGTGCGCGAGCGCCGGCTCTCGGCGGGGCCGTGCCGCACCCACAACCTGCCGCTCGTCGGTGCCGCGACGCCCGAGGCGCTCGGACGGGTCGACGCGCCGGCCCGGTTGGTCCGCAAGTACGGCGTCGAGGCGCCGACGCTCACGGCTCGCCCGGACCTGCTCGAACCGATCGGCGAGCACGTGCCGGTCACCACGGCCGAGCTCGCCTTCGCCGTCACCCACGAAGGCGCACTCGACGTCGACGACTTGCTCGACCGGCGTACCCGCATCGGGCTGGTGCCCGCCGACCGCAACGCCGCGCTGCCCGCGGCCACTGAGATCCTCAGCGCCACAGACGCGCGCTGACCGGGCCACGCCGCCTCGTCCCTGTCGGCCGTTCTGATGCGGCGCACAAACGGCCGCCGGACTTCAAGGGTCGGAAGGAATACGAGTGCTGACCCCCCACCCGCTACCGGACCTGCGAGGTGGGCGGGGGTGGTCTCGTAGTCGCGTGCGCCGAGGAGGCTGTGCGTCGGATGGGTGACGCGCTCCGGCCTCGAACTGAGACCGGAACTGAGACCGTGAGCAAGAAGGACGCTCGCTCACGGCGTCGGAGGCGCATCCGATAACGAGAAAAGACCCAGGTCACGGCGAGTGAGTCCTGGGCCTTCTCGGAGCCGCCTTCGGGATTCGAACCCGAGACCTACGCATTAGCGAGACCGTGAGCGTTGGTGTTACGTAATGCCTCGCCGTGCTGTCCAGTGACGTTCTGCCTGATCAGAGCACGTGCAGCAGGTTGACCCGTGCCACCCCGTGACGCGCCGTCCAAAGGCGTCTGTCCACCGGCTGTCCACCGGTGGGCTCTCACCGGCCCGCCAGTGAGACTACCGCTGGGCTGCCGGCGATGCTGTCGACCGGTCGGAGAGACGGGTGAAGGTCACTGTGGGATCTCTACAAGCCATCCGCCAGTGGGTGCCTCCACGGATACTTCCCAGGTAGCGCCTCATCCCAGCCGCTACCTGCCCGGGTCCTGGCACGGATGTGTTCCGCCGGGGTTGCCGTCGGGGTGCTGGTTGATCCAGCCCAGGCCGCCGATGTCGAGTCGGTGGCGGGCGCGGGTGACGGCGACGTAGGCGAGCCGGGCTTCGGCGTCGTCGATGTCTCCGGGCAAGGGGTCACCGTTCTTGTCCGTCTCTTCTCGGTTCATCGGTTCGGTGAAGTCCTCGCCGATGCGGACGGAGGCCCATTCTCGGCCCTTGGCCTTGTGGGCGGTGGAGACCACGATCTCAGCGCCCTGTTCGACGGAGAGTCTGTCCACCGCGTCGAGGATGACGTCGACGCCGTGTTCGTCGACAAGATCAACCAGGGGCAGCAGGTCACGGCCCGACGGGTCGTATTCGGCGTATTCCTGGAGCTCGCCCCAGGAGTCGAAGAGGATCAGCTCGGGGTGAGTGCTGCGCTTGCCGGCTTTGAGGTCGCGGGCGGCTCGGGCGAGGGCCCGCAGGGCCTCGCCCCCGCCGACGAGGGCGACGCGGCGGCCCTCCTCCAGCAGGTGCATGACTTCGAGCATCGCGCCGACGTTGGACCGGCACAGGATCGCGTCCGGTTCCTGGACGCGATCGAGGCGGGTGTTGATAGCCGGGGTGCCGGTCAGCCGGATCGGGGAGTCGACGATATGCAGCCACCGGTTGGCCTCCTCGGCGAGCGCGGAGCCGAAGCGGAAGGACTGGGACAGGGCCAGCTGGGTGCCGTCGAAGCCGCTCATCACGTCCCGGGCTCCGCGCCAGCCATAGATCGCCTGCGCCGAGTCGCCGACCATCACCAGCTGGGTGTGATTGCGCTGGGAGTTGAAGATCTTCTCGACGACAGGATTGGTGTCCTGGGCCTCGTCGAGGAGCAGGAAGTCCGCTTCGATCCTGGGCTCGGTCAGGGCCCAGATCTTCAGGTAGTGGTCGTGGTCGAAGCGAACGACGCCTTCCTGGGGGTTTTGGAGGTCTTCCCAAGCCCGGTTGGCGTACGGCAGCACGACGTCGACGAGCTGGGCGTGCAGGTGTTCGGCTTCGATGCCGCGCAGGCGCGGGACGTGGTGGCGCTGGATAATGCGGTCCGCAGACTGGCAGAAGCGGGTGACGGTCCGCAGCACGGTATAGGAGAGCGCCTTGTTGGTGACGTTCCGCTCGCCGATGCGGATGCGCATGTTGATGGCAATGCCGAGGGATGCACCGGTCTTCCAGCCAGGCACCCGGGGCGCGTTCATCCGGGACCCGTACCTGTGACCCACGGCGCCGAAGGCAAGCGAGTGCGCGGTCTTGCACCGCACGTTGCTGGGGAACTCGTGGGCCGCGTCGTTCGCGATCGACTTGTTGAACGCGATGTACCGGCCGGATCTGGTCGTGCTGGCCGCGAGCATCGCCAGCGTCGTCGTCTTCCCGGTTCCGGCACCGGCCTGCAGGACCAGGTTGTCCCCGCGCCGGAAGGTGTCGACGGCCGCGCTCTGCTCAGGGGTGGGTGCGGGCATCGAGCTCCTCAAAGGGCGGGTGCGGCTTCATAGCGCAATCGCACGGTGACACATGGAGACGATCTGCGTCCGGCGATCACAGGAAAGCCGCTGATTCCTCCGCGCTGCCAGCCGGATGACGACCCGCACTCGGCAGGGCCGCCTGTGTACGGCCTGCGCTCTCCGGCCGTGTCGCACGCTGCACGGTTGGGTCAGCATCGGCGTGCAGTACGACCGGTTCCCTGACGGCTGCATATCGCCTGCATTACTGCTAAAGTGCAGGCATGACCGCGATCACGATCCGGGATGTCCCGGACGACACAGTCAACGTCCTGAAGGCCCGCGCCGCACAGGCGGGCAAGTCGCTCCAGGCGTACGCCCTGGACCTTCTCGCCCGGGAAGCCGTTAAGCCCACCCTCGCGGAGATGGCCACACGCCTGGAGCGTGAAACCCGCACCGAGCTCAGTACGACCGACATCCTCGACGCCATCGAGGACGGGCGGGACCGACGTTGATCGTCATTGACTGCTCCAGCCTTGTGCACTTCCTCCTCGACCACGGCAAGACGGGAACCGCGATCCGTGAGCGGGTGGGCCGCGCCGATACTCTCGCAGCGCCGGGCCTGCTGGACTACGAGATCACCTCGGCCGCCTTCGGGTTGGCCCGCGGCCGGCGAGGGGGCAAGCCGAAGATCACGGAAAAGGAGGCATTGAAGGCGATCACCGACTACCAGGCCCTCGCTCTCGACCTGCACCCAACGCTGGTCCTGTGGCAGCGCGTACGCGAGCTGTCGAACAACCTCTCCGTCTACGACGCGCATTACGTGGCCCTCGCCGAGAGCTTCGGTGTTCCGCTGATCACCAGCGACGCCAGGATCGAGCGCAGCGGGGCAGCACGCTGCACGATCGAGACCTTCGAGGCATCCAGCACCTGACCCCAGCAGCACCAACGCGCAGGATTCCACAACCCATGAACGGTCTGTGGGGTTCCATAGCTGTCGCACTGGGTCTGGCCCTGGCGTCCGCCGCGCCCCGATCAGGTTCTGGCGCTCCCCCCTTGCCCTGAGCCGCAGCGGATCCGTCCGGGTCAGGCCAGTGGATAGCCCTGGGCGAGCAGGGCTTTGCGGAACGCGGAGAGCTTCTCGGCGGGGACGGCCAGCTGCCGCTCACCGCAGATCGGCCATGTCGTGTTCAGTCCCGATGGCAGGACGCTCGCCAGCGCCACCGGTTACTGGGGTGGCATGGAAGGCCAGGGGAAGGTCCGCTTGTGGGACCCTGCCACCGGCCAGATCACCGCCACCCTCGTCACACGCGGCCCGGTGACCTTGTCGCTGGCGTTCAGCCCGGACGGCAAGGCCCTCGCCAGTAGTGCCATCGACGGCACGATCCGCCTGTGGGGCGCGTGACGACGGCCGGTTGCCGGTCACCACGCAGACGCAACGAGTGTGTGGCACGCCGCCGGGTCAGGTGCGGGTGAGGTCGGACAGGAGCGCGGACAGGAGGCGTTCCTCCATGACCGTGCTGCCCGACTCCTCCATGGCGCGGGCCAGTTCGGGGTCCCAGGGACTGGCCGCGGGCGGTCCCGCGAGCGGTGTGGACTCGCCCCTGCCGAGAGCCGCCGTGTAGTCGGCGGCGGTCATCCGCCACGGGCGGGCGCCGTGGCGGGCCACGGCGCCCGCGGTGATGCGCAGGCCGGCCCAGTCGAAGTCGGCGCGCCAGTGCAGCCGGGCCCCCGCGCGTACGGCGTCGCCGAGCAGTTTGTGGCAGGCGGCGGACGGGACGCCCTCGGTGCAGACCAGGGCCGCGCTGGTGTCCTGGAGTTCGCCGGCCGCCGCACGCAGGACGGCCGGGTTCTCGCAGATAAAGATGGAGCGGGCGGCAGGGACGACGGGGTCCGTGGCGAGCTGGTGGAGGGTGAGCCGGAAGGGGATGCCGAAGTCGACGGCGTCGCGCAGCCAGTCACAGACCACGGTGTCGCCCTCGGCTGAGATGTTGAGGACGAGTACCTGGCTGGCGAGGTCGTCGGCGATGGCTCCGGCGCTCTCCCACAGGGCGCGCCGCCCGGCCCTCTCGCGCGGGACGTCCCCGCCGCTGCGCTGGGCGAGGGCACGCAGGACGAGCTGTTCGAGCGGGGCGCCGGGGACGAGGGCCTTGGTGTCGCCGGTCGCCCGCTCGGCGAGGACCGGAAGCGGCACGACGCCCGCCGGGTGCCCGGGGATCCGGCTCGGGTCACCGGGGAGACTTTCCAGGACGCGCACCGCCGCGTCGAGGAGGGGTGCGTCCCCGCGGCGTACGAGACGCGTGAGGGTGCCGTCGGCGGCGATCCGCTCCAGCCAGGCGGCGAACCATCCTTGCTCGGCGAGTCGGCTGGAGTGGGCGGAAATCAGGGACTGTTCGCGGCGCGCGTCTTCGCCGGCCCGTTCGGCCGGCCGGTCGCGCAGCGGGCCGTGGAGTCGGCCGAGGGTCTGCAGGAGACCGGTGCCGTAGCGGTCGTGCAGATACCCGTCCAGGTCGCGCAGGGGTACGGCGAGGCGCTTGGCGGTCTCGGGCCGGTAGCGGCCGGTGACGCCGATGACGGTACGGCGTTCGGCCTCGCTGGGCCGCGCGAGCCCAATGTCGCCGTCGAGCACGCCGCCGGTGCGCTCCAGCCTGCGGCGGGCGGCGGCGAGCAGCCGGGTCCATTCCTCGCCCCGCAACTCGTCGTACCCGTCCCGCCATTCGCCGTTCTCACCGGGCTCACGCCGCTCAGTCGACAACTGCGGCCTCCTCGGGCGTCGTAACGCGCCGGGTGTCGGGCGAGCCGAGGGCGGCGGTGAGATCGCCGGTGTCGTCGGCGAGGAGCCGGGCGCCGTCCCAGACGAGCAGCAGCGCGGAGACGGTGTGGTCGACGGCGGTGTGCGCGAGGTCGTAGTGGGCGGCGGCGGGGACGGAGGCGTGGGCGGCCCACAGGTCGTATCCGGTCATAAACAGGTCGAGGTCGAACTGGGCTGCCAACGACATGAGTTCGCCACGCCCGGTGTCGTCCACTCCCGCGAAGGCCTCGTCGAGCGCGAGCAGGCGCGGGGCGTGCGGGTCGGCGGAGTTGAGCATGGCGTGGGCGGCGGCGAACAGCGGCAGGTGCAGGGACACTGACTGCTCACCGCCCGACAGGCGGCTGTGCCGGGCGCGGGTGAGCTTCTCTTCCGTCTTGCCGGACTCACCGGGCCGTACCAGCTGGAACGCGAACTGCCGCCAGCGCCGGTAGTCCAGGACCTCCGCGAGGAGTTCGCGGTAGGGCTGGTCGCGGTGACGGGCGCGGGCGGTCTTGATCTGCGCGGCAAAGTGGGTACGCACCCGGGCGAGGCCGTCGGGGCCGAGGCGGGCGGCTTCGGCGTCGAGAAGGGCGCAGACGGCGCGCTGCTCGTCGTCGAGGTGGTCGGCGAGCAGCCAGCTCACACCGACTGTCGTCCCCGATGACATCTTCCGCTTGCGCATGTCGGTGTTCATCCGCCTGATCAGGTCGCGGGCGTCGACGGTGCGGTCGTGGATCTGCTGGGCGAGCCGGGCGAGCAGGGCGTCCTCCAGGATGCGCTGCTCGGAGTCGGAGAGCAGTTCGGCCTGGTCGCGGCGGTGTGCCGCGATCTTCTGGGCGAAGGCGGCGACGGGCAGCGGGCCTTCCTCCTCGGCGACGCGTACGAGGATGACCCCGTCGGAGCCGTCCCATTCGGGCCGGTAGTCCTGTCCGGCGGCGGCGAGTTGCGCCTGCAGGTCGTCCAGGGCCTTGGTGAGACGGGTGACGGACTGCTTGAGGCTGCTCTCGGTGGGGGTCAGGTCGCGGGTGGCGGCGAGGATCGCCTCGTGCACGGCGACCGCGGCGGGCGGCAGTTCGCCGCCGGCCCAGTCGGCCTCCTGGGCGGGCCAGGCGAAGCCGGGCGGACAGCGCAGGATGTCGAGGAGTTCACGGGCGGCGTACGGGCGCAGGCCGCGGGCGGTGTCCTTCTCCTCCGTGGCGGCCACCGACCGGGCCTCGGCGGCGGCCGTGCGGCGGGCCTCGGCGGCGGCGGTC
>DOWQ01000583.1 GCA_003519485.1 Streptomyces sp.
GGCGGCGCCGGCCCGGCCGGCCGCCGGCACGGGGCCGTCCGCGGGTCAGTGCTCGGCCGGCGAACTGTGCCTCTGGGAGCGGGCGGAGTACGGCGGCAGCCGATCGGTGCACGAGCTGTCCGGCACCGACATCGAGAGCTGCGTGGCGCTGCCCGCCGGTGCCTCCGCCGGCTCGCTGGCGAACCGCACCGGCCGGCCCGTCACCACCTACCAGAGCGCCGAATGCGGCGAGACCGGGGAGTTCGACACCTATCCGGGCGGCGGCACCTGGGTGCCCCGGTCCCCGTACCGGGTGCGGGCGTTCAAGATCTGGGAGAACTGACCGGCCGCCGGCCGCGAACCGGACACCCCGAGCGGGGGCCGGGACGTTGGACAGACCCGGGGACGCCGGAGAGGCCGGTGGCCGAAGAAGGCGCCCGGAGGCCGGAGACCGAAGAAGCACGGGAAACGGAGCCGGGGCCCGGACCGCTGGCGGTCCGGGCCCCGGCACCTTGCTGCGTGGTGCTGCGCCGGCTCGGCGTTACGCGTCGCCGCCCGCCGCGCCCGGAGCCGCCGCGGAGGCGTCCAGGAGCTGGTAGCGGTCGATCGCCTGCTTCAGCAGCGAGCGGTCGACCTTGCCCTCACGGGCCAGCTCGGTGAGCACACCGAGCACGATCGACTGCGCGTCGATGTGGAAGAAGCGACGGGCCGCGCCGCGGGTGTCGGCGAAGCCGAAGCCGTCGGTGCCCAGCGACTGGTAGGTGCCCGGCACCCAGCGCGCGATCTGGTCCGGCACGGCCCGCATCCAGTCGGACACGGCCACCTTCGGCCCCTCGGCGCCCTCGAGCTTCGTCGTGACGAACGGGACGCGCTGCTCCTCCTCGGGGTGGAGCAGGTTGTGCTCCTCCACCTCGACGGCGTCGCGCCGCAGCTCGTTCCAGGAGGTCGCCGACCAGACGTCCGCCTTGACGTCCCACTCCTCGGCGAGGATCTGCTGCGCCTCGAGGGCCCACGGCACCGCTACGCCGGACGCCATGATCTGCGCGGCGTGGCTGCCCTTGTCGCCCGTCCTGAGGCGGTACAGGCCCTTGAGGATGCCCTCGACGTCGACGTCCGCCGGCTCGGCCGGGTGCTGGATCGGCTCGTTGTAGAGGGTGAGGTAGTAGAAGATGTCCTCGCTGTTCTCGCCGTACATCCTGCGCAGACCGTCCTGGACGATGTGCGCGATCTCGTACCCGTAGGCCGGGTCGTACGAGACGACCGCCGGGTTCGTGGAGGCGAGCAGCTGCGAGTGGCCGTCCGCGTGCTGGAGGCCCTCGCCGGTCAGCGTGGTCCGGCCCGCGGTGGCGCCCAGCACGAAGCCGCGCGACAGCTGGTCGGCCATCTGCCAGAACTGGTCGCCGGTCCGCTGGAAGCCGAACATCGAGTAGAAGACGTAGACCGGGATCAGCGGCTCGCCGTGCGTCGCGTAGGCGGAGCCCGCCGCGATCAGCGAGGCGGTGCAGCCGGCCTCGGAGATGCCGTCGTGCAGCATCTGGCCGGTCGGCGACTCCTTGTAGGCGAGCAGCAGCTCGCGGTCCACGGACTCGTACTGCTGGCCCAGCGGGTTGTAGATCTTCGCGGACGGGAAGAACGCGTCCATGCCGAAGGTGCGGTACTCGTCGGGGGCGATCAGCACGAAACGCTTGCCGATCTCCTTGTCCCGCATGAGCTCCTTCAGCACCCGGACGAAGGCCATGGTGGTGGCGATCGACTGCTGTCCGGAGCCCTTCTTCGTCACCGCGTAGGTCTTGTCCCCGGGGAGGGGCAGCGGCTTCGACCGCACCACGCGGGTCGGCACATAGCCGTCCAGCCCCTGGCGCCGGTCGTGCATGTACTGGATCTCCTCGGAGTCGCGCCCCGGGTGGTAGTACGGCGGCAGGCCGGACTCCAGCTCCTTGTCCGGAATCGGCAGGTGCAGCCGGTCCCGGAAGTGCTTGAGGTCGTCGACCGTCAGCTTCTTCATCTGGTGGGTCGCGTTGCGGCCCTCGAAGTTCGGGCCGAGCGTCCAGCCCTTGACGGTCTGCGCCAGGATGACGGTCGGCTGGCCCTTGTGCTCCTTGGCCGCCTTGTACGCCGCGTAGATCTTCCGGTGGTCGTGGCCGCCGCGACCCAGGTGCAGGATCTGGTCGTCGGTCATGCCCTCGACCATCTTCCGCAGCCGGTGGTCGTCACCGAAGAAGTGGTCACGGATGTACGAGCCGGTCTCCGTGGCGTACGTCTGGAACTGGCCGTCCGGGGTGGTGTTGAGCTTGTTGACCAGCACACCGTCGCGGTCCTGCGCGAGCAGCGGGTCCCAGCTGCGGTCCCACACCAGCTTGATCACATTCCAGCCGGCGCCGCGGAACTGCGACTCCAGCTCCTGCATGATCTTGCCGTTGCCGCGCACCGGGCCGTCGAGCCGCTGGAGGTTGCAGTTGACGACGAAAGTGAGGTTGTCCAGGCCCTCACGGGCGGCGATGGACAGCTGGCCGAGCGACTCCGGCTCATCCATCTCGCCGTCGCCGAGGTAGGCCCAGACGTGCGACTTGGAGGTGTCCGCGATGTCGCGGGCCTCCATGTAGCGGTTCATCCGCGCCTGGAAGATCGCGCCGAGCGGGCCGAGGCCCATCGAGACGGTCGGGAATTCCCAGAAGTCCGGCATCGACCGCGGGTGCGGATAGCTGGAGAGCGCGTCGGGGGCCTTCGACTTCTCCTGGCGGAAGCCGTCGAGCTGCGCCTCGGTGAGGCGGTCGAGCAGGAAGGCCCGGGCGTACACGCCCGGCGACGCATGGCCCTGGAAGAAGACCTGGTCTCCGCCGTCGCCCTTGTCCTTGCCGCGGAAGAAGTGGTTGAAGCCCACGTCGTAGAGCGATGCCGAGGAGGCGAAGGTGGCGATGTGGCCGCCCACCCCGATTCCCGGACGCTGGGCGCGGGAGACCATGACGGCCGCGTTCCAACGGGTCGCGTTCAGGACCTTGCGCTCGATCTCCTCGTTGCCGGGGAAGAACGGCTCGTCCTTGGTCGCGATCGTGTTGACGTAGTCCGTGCTGCGCATCTCGGGGACGGCGACACGCTTCGCGCGCGCGTGCTCGATGAGGCGAAGCATCAGGTAGCGAGCACGTTCCCGGCCCCGCTCGTCGACGGCTGCGTCGAGCGAGTCGAGCCATTCCTGGGTCTCTTCGGGATCAAAGTCCGGGACCTGGCTGGGAAGGCCGCCAATGATGATCGGGTTGCGATCGGATCCGGAAGCCACGCTGTTCCTTCGCTGTTCGGTAAAGCTCTGCTGGTGTCGCGCCGCCTCCATCGTGGACCGCTGACGCGAAAACGTCATCTCTACTGGGCGGTAACCGCCACTCTGTGAGACAACGCGCCGTATTGGCCGGCATGGGTAAGTCGGCCAAATCGCAACCATACGCCCACGTCCCCGTAGCCCTGCGTACGGCTGTTCGTCCCCGTTCGGCCCAGCGGCCCGGGAGGGTGCCAGGCTTGGCGAACCCTTGTGTCGGGGATCACAATTGGGTGTGCGTCTTGCGGCGAGAAGTCAACGTTTGGGCGGGATCGGCGGCCAGGTACTTGCGCGATCCGCCCGGTCCGTGTGGACTACGCCCAATGCCCCGCGCGTGCGCGGGGCGGATCAGCATTTTCTCGAAACACGACAGGAGGCAATCCGTGAGCGCGACCGCGGACCACGCGGAGGAGCGGACCAACCCTGCCGCGAGGCTGGGTTTTCAGCCCGGGCAGGTGGTCCAGGAGCTCGGTTACGACGACGACGCCGAGCAGCAGCTGCGTGATGCCATCGAGGCACTCACCGGCACGGAGCTCGTCGACGAGGACTACGACGACGTGGCCGACGCCGTGGTGCTGTGGTTCCGAGAGGACGACGGCGACCTGACGGACGCGCTGGTGGACGCCACCACCATGATCGACGCGGGGGCTCCGGTCTGGCTGATGACGCCGAAGACCGGCCGCGACGGCTACGTCGAGGCCAGCGACATCGGCGAGGCCGCCACCACCGCCGGGCTGGCTCAGACCAGCAGCGTGAACGCCGGTAAGGACTGGACCGGCAGCCGTCTGGTGACCCCCAAGACGGCCCGCTCCGGCAAGCGGTAGTCCACCGGCCGACGCTCCGTACCGACTGTCATCGTGCCCCCGCGGTTTCCACCGCGGGGGCACGATGCCGTCCGCCCGGAGAGCAGTGACAGACTGGCCCCGGAACCCGCCCGGCGGCCGTACGGCAGGCGAACCGGGCCCGGGGTTCCATGTGCGTTGCGACCGGGCCGGCGCATCCGACGCCGGCCACATGACGACGAGAGGGATGCGCCCCATGGCGATCGATGTCGGTACGAAGGCCCCGGACCTGGAGCTGAAGAACCAGCACGGCGAGCTCGTGAAGCTCTCCGACTTCCGCGGCGAGAAGAACGTCGTGCTCCTCTTCTATCCGTTCGCGTTCACCGGGGTCTGCACCGGCGAGCTGTGCGCTCTCCGCGACGAGCTGCCGAAGTTCGTCAACGACGACGTCCAGCTGCTCGCCGTCTCCTGCGACTCCCCGTTCTCGCTGCGGGTCTTCGCCGAGCAGGAGGGCCTGGAGTACCCGCTGCTGTCCGACTTCTGGCCGCACGGCGAGGGCTCCCGCGCTTTCGGCGTCTTCGACGAGGACAAGGGCTGCGCGGTGCGCGGCACCTTCGTCATCGACAAGGACGGCGTGGTCCGCTGGACCGTCGTCAACGCCATACCGGACGCCCGCGACCTGAACGAGTACCTCACGGCCCTCGGCACCCTCTGACGGGTACGCGGCACCGGGGGCGCGGGGCGGGGGGAGTGGGCGACGCGGCACGACCGACGCGGGACCCGGCCGCCCGGTGGCCCCGGCGGCCTCCCGGTGCGGCGCGCGGCCGCTTCCCGGCAGCGGGCCGGGCGAAGAGCCTGTCCACCGGGGGTGCCGCTCACTAGGATCGATCTCGTTGATCCGATGTCATCGCACGACGGGGGCAGGTGATGACCGTGCCCCCCGAGCCATGGGAGGACTCGTGGGAGTCAGCCTCAGCAAGGGCGGCAATGTCTCACTCAGCAAGGCGGCGCCGGGCCTGACGGCCGTCACCGTCGGCCTCGGCTGGGACATCCGCACCACCACCGGCGCGGGCTTCGACCTGGACGCGAGCGCGCTGCTGACGAACGCGGAGGGCAAGGTCGCCTCCGACCAGCACTTCGTCTTCTTCAACAACCTCACCAGTCCCGACGGCTGCGTGGAGCACACCGGCGACAACCTCACCGGTGAGGGCGAGGGCGACGACGAGCAGATCAAGGTCTCGCTGTCCACCGTCCCGGCCGAGGTGGCGAAGATAGTCTTCCCGGTCTCGATCTACGAGGCCGAGAGCCGGCAGCAGAGCTTCGGCCAGGTGCGCAACGCCTTCATCCGGGTCGTGAACCAGGCCGACAACGTCGAGCTGGCCCGCTACGACCTGACCGAGGACGCCTCGACCGAGACCGCGATGGTCTTCGGCGAGCTGTACCGGCACGGCACGGAGTGGAAGTTCCGCGCCATCGGCCAGGGCTACGCCTCGGGGCTGCGCGGCATCGCGCAGGACTTCGGCGTCAACGTCTGAACGACGCCCGTACGCGTCCGGCGCCGCCTCTCCTGCACCATGGGGGATGCGGCGCCGCGCGC
>DOWQ01000626.1 GCA_003519485.1 Streptomyces sp.
GCGCCCTCCGCGGGCCATCCCGCGTCCGGCGGCTGCCGCGAGCGAGGTCGCACGGTTTCGTGTGCTGCCGCCCGCGGGCGCGAGGGCGGTGATGCCGTGCGCCCCGGCGGGGCGCTCAGCGGTCTCCGCCGGCAGGGCGTCCTGCTCAGTGGACGCCGGGGCGTCCTCCACCGGGCCCGTGGGGGTCGCGTCGACCTCGCGGGAGTTCGGGGAGCCCTGCCGTCGAAAGGGGTTCTTCCGGAACGGCGTGGAGCCTGTCACGGCCGTCCCGGCCTCAGGCCGCGCAGTCGCGGCAGATCGGCTGACCGTTCTTCTCGGCGGCCAGCTGGCTCCTGTGGTGCACGAGGAAGCAGTTCATGCAGGTGAACTCGTCCGCCTGACGGGGCAGGACGCGGACGGACAGCTCCTCGTTGGAGAGGTCCGCACCGGGCAGTTCCAGGCCCTCGGCCTGCTCGAACTCGTCCACATCCACGCTGGATGTCGACTTGTCGTTCCGCCGCGCCTTGAGCTCTTCGAGGCTGTCCTCGTTGAGTTCGTCGTCGGTCTTGCGTGGGGTGTCGTAATCCGTCGCCATGTCGCTCTCCCCCTCTGGGTGTCTACGGTGTCTCAGCGCTCGTAACGCGTGAGGGGCCGGACTTGTGCCCGACCCGAGGCGGAGATCTTGCCTCACATCAAGGTCTGTTACTCAATCGACACCCAACCGCACCCCTGAAGAGGCGATGAGTTGGATGGCGATGGGGACCGTACACGGTCCTGTCGCCGCACTTCGCAGGGCCACCCCGTGTACTTCCCGTAATCGGGGCTGCCGAAAACCCGGATTTTCCCGGCTTTCCAGCGGGCTGTGCGACCACGGAGGGTAAATGGCCTGAAAGGCGGGCCTGTGATCGATTGCACAAGGAGCCGCCCGGCGCGGAGCAGAAAATTCCGCCCAAAGCGAACTCGGGGTCAGCATCTCAGACCGGCAGGGTGACGCGCATCACGAGACCACCGCCCGCGCGGGGCTCGGCGACGATGTGGCCGCCGTGGGCGCGGGCCGCCGACCGGGCGATGGACAGGCCGAGGCCGACGCCCTTGTCGCTGCCCGTCCGCTCGGTCCGCAGTCTGCGGAACGGCTCGAAGATGTCGTCCAGCTCGTACGCCGGGACCACCGGGCCGGTGTTCGCCACCACCAGCGACGCCTGACCGCCCCGCTCCTCGGTGCTGACCTCGACCCAGCCGTCCGGCGCGTTGTGGCGTACGGCGTTCTGCACCAGGTTGAGCGCGATGCGCTCCAGCAGCACCCCGTTGCCCCGGACGACCGCGGCGCGCCGCTCGCCCCGTACCTCCACGCCCTTGCGCTGGGCCTCCGTACGGACCTGCTCCAGCGCCTGCGCGGCGACCTCGGCCAGGTCCACCGGCTTCCGGTCGACGATCTCGTTGTCGCTGCGGGCCAACAGGAGCAGGCCCTCCACGAGCTGCTCGCTGCGCTCGTTGGTCGCCAGCAGCGTCTTGCCCAGCTGAGTGAGCTCCGGGGGCGCCGCCGGGTCGGAGAGCTGCACCTCCAGCAGGGTCCGGTTGATGGCCAGCGGCGTCCGCAGCTCGTGCGAGGCGTTGGCCACGAACCGGCGCTGGGCGTCGAACGCCCGGTCGAGCCGGTCGAGCATCTCGTCGAAGGTGTCGGCCAGCTCCTTCAGCTCGTCGTCCGGGCCGTCCAGCTCGATCCTGCGGGACAGGTCGGAACCGACCACGCTGCGCGCGGTACGGGTGATCCGGCCGAGCGGCGAGAGGACCCGGCCCGCCATCGCGTAGCCGAAGGCGAACGCGGCGACACTGAGGCCCAGCAGCGCCTGCAGCGAGTGGCGCAGCAGCCCGTCCAGGGCCAGCCGGCGCTGATAGTCCATACAGGCGTCGATGGCCTCGTTGAACTGCTCCGTCTCGAACATCTCTGTCTCGAACGTCTGCCCGGCGATCGCGGGGCAGGAGCTGCTGGTCGGCCGGAAGCTGCCCGAGAGCAGCCGGAAGGGCAGCGCGTTGCCCTTGTCGAGAGCCTCGGCGGCCAGCAGATAGATGATCGAGAGCAGCACGATCCCGGCGATCAGGAACATGCCGCCGTAGAGCAGCGTGAGTCTTATCCGGATCGTCGGGCGCAGCCAGGGCCGGGGCCGCGGGCCGCCGGGTTCCCAGGTGGGCTTGGGCGGTGCCGCGGGGGGCGTGGGGGGCTTGGGCGGCGTGGGAGGCGTGGGTGCGGAAGCCATGGCGGCTCAGATCCGGTAGCCGGAGCCGGGCACCGTGACGATCACCGGGGGCTCGCCGAGCTTGCGGCGCAGGGTCATCACCGTCACCCGGACCACGTTGGTGAAGGGGTCGGTGTTCTCGTCCCAGGCCTTCTCGAGCAGCTGTTCGGCCGAGACCACGGTTCCCTCGCTGCGCATCAGCACCTCGAGCACGGCGAACTCCTTGGGCGCGAGGGGCACCTCCCTGCCGTCCCGGAAGACCTCGCGGCGGTTCGGGTCCAGCTTGATCCCCGCGCGCTCCAGGACGGGCGGCAGCGCGACGGTCGTCCGCCTTCCGAGCGCGCGCACCCGGGCGGTCAGCTCGCTGAAGGCGAAGGGCTTGGGGAGGTAGTCGTCCGCGCCGATCTCCAGGCCCTCCACCCGGTCGCTGACGTCACCGGAGGCGGTGAGCATCAGCACCCGGGTGGGGAGCCCCAGCTCGACGATGCGGCGGCAGACGTCGTCGCCGTGCACGAGGGGCAGATCGCGGTCGAGCACGACCACGTCGTAGTCGTTGACATCGACCCTCTCCAGGGCGGCGGCGCCGTCGTAGACCACGTCGACGGCCATGGCCTCCCGGCGCAGTCCGGTGGCCACCGCATCGGCGAGCAGCTGCTCGTCCTCGACGACGAGTACACGCACGGCGTTTCCTTCCTCCGCGGCCTGCGAACAGGCCGGACACTCCTGGTGGTGAGCCCCCATCCTGCCGTCAACGCCCATAAACCGGCGGTAAGGCGACCGGCCGCTGCCGGAAAATCAGGTTTCTTGCCGGCTTTGAGGTTTCTCTGAGGTCGCGATGGGGGAGGACGAATGCACATCCGAGATCACGCCTTGTACGGGCTTTTACGGCCTGCTGTCCCCGCAGACCAAGCGGTGCGTGATCGACCCGCCGTCGGCACACCCCCGTGCCATCGACCCACGACGAGGGGGCGCAACCATGGACGCGTTCACCGCAGGACTTCTGCAGCGCATAGAGAGCACCGAGTCCGATCTCACGCGCGCTCGTGAAACGGGCGACGATTTCCTCGTCGATGTGGAGCAGGCCGAGCTGGACGACCTGCACCGCCTGGCCGCCGAACACGGCGTGGAGGTCGGCGCGCTGAGCGCCTGACCGGACCCCGGCCACATAGGAGGGCGCTCCGGCACCGCGAGACGGTGCCGGGGTGCCCTCCTCATGTCCGGGTACGGAGGTGACCCGACGGCGGCCGGGGCCGGTCCTGCGGCCGCCGGACGCGGTCCGGGTCCGGCAGCCGGCCCGGGCCGCCCCTGTCAGTCGTGCCAGGCGCCGAGCTCCTCCAGCTCGGTCTGCAGCGTTGCGAAGACCCCGGGCGGCGCGGCCACGGCCAGCTTCTCCGACAAGGGCTCCCCCGGCCGGCCGGCCGTCAGCGCGCCGGCCTCCCGGGCGATCAGCTCGCCGGCCGCGAAGTCCCAAGCGTGGAGACCGCGCTCGTAATAGGCGTCGAGCCGGCCCGCCGCCACGTCGCACAGGTCGAGCGCGGCGGAGCCGGACCGCCGGATGTCCCGCACCCGGGGGATCAGCCGGCGGACGACCTCCGCCTGGGCTGCGCGGCGCTCGGTGAGATAGCCGAAGCCGGTGGCGAGGAGGGTCTGCTCGAAGGAGGGCGCGGGCCGGCAGCGCAGCCGTCGCTCGCCGAGATACGCGCCGGCGCCCCGAACCGCGCGGAACGTCTCGCCGCGCATCGGCGCCGCGACCACTCCCGCCACCGTCTCGCCGCCGACGGTGGCGGCGATGCTGACGCCCCAGGACGGCAGCCCGTAGAGATAGTTGACCGTGCCGTCGAGCGGGTCGATGATCCAGCGGACCCCGCTGGTCCCCTCGACAGCGGCGCCCTCCTCGCCGAGGACGCCGTCGTCCGGACGCCGCTCCGCGATGAGACCGGTGATCAGCTTCTCCGAGGCGATGTCCATCTCGGTGACGACATCGATGGGGCTGGA
>DOWQ01000397.1 GCA_003519485.1 Streptomyces sp.
CCGACCCGGTCGGAGATGTGCCGGACGATGGAGAGGTCGTGCGCGATGAAGAGATAGGACAGGTTGAACTCGCTCTGCAGGCTGTCCATCAGGTTGATCACCTGCGCCTGGACGGAGACGTNNGCGATGCCGATGCGCTGCCGCTGACCGCCGGAGAACTGGTGCGGATACCGGTTGATGTACTCCGGGTTGAGACCGACGACGTCCAGCAGGTCCTGGACCTTGCGCCGCCGCTCGCCCTTCGGGGCCACCTCGGGGTGGATGTCGAACGGCTCGCCGATGATGTCGCCGACCGTCATCCGCGGGTTGAGCGAGGTGTACGGGTCCTGGAACACCATCTGGATGTTCCGGCGTACGGCCTTCAGCGCGCGCCCGGACATCTTGGTGATGTCCTGGCCCTTGTAGAAGACCTCGCCGGCGGTGGCCTTCTCCAGCGTCATCAGCAGCTTGGCGACGGTGGACTTGCCGCAGCCGGACTCGCCGACGATGCCCAGCGTCTCGCCCTGGTACAGGTCGAAGGAGACCCCGTCGACGGCCTTGACCGCGCCGACCTGCCGCTTGATCAGGATGCCCTGAGTCAGCGGGAAGTGCTTGACCAGATTGCGCACCTGGAGGATCGGCTCGCCCCGGCCGACCGGCGCGCTGATCGCCGCCACCACCTCGGCGGTCTCGTCGGTCTTCCGCGCCTCGGACTTGTCGGTCTCCAGCTTCTCGGCCGCGGCGGCCTCCTTCGAGACGGCCAGGGCCTCGTCGTTCTTGCCGGTCTCAGCCATGGATCGTCTCCTTCCAGAAGTGGCACGCGCTGGCGCGGCCGTCGATCTCGGTGCCGTCCGGCTCCGTGACCCCGTGCAGCGCCGGCACATCCGTACGGCAGACGTCCTGTGCCCGGGTGCAGCGCGGGTTGAAGGCGCAGCCCGGCGGGATCGCCATGAGGTTCGGCGGCAGGCCCTTGATCGCGAAGAGTTCGTGGCCCTTCTGGTCCAGCCGCGGGATCGAGTCCAGCAGCCCGCGGGTGTACGGGTGCGCGGGGCGCTTGTACAGCTCGCGGACGGGCGCGGTCTCGACGATCCGGCCGGCGTACATGACCGCGATCTTGTCCGCGACGTCGGCGACGACGCCGAGGTCGTGGGTGATGAGGATCATGCCCATGTTGTACTCGCGCTGGAGGTCCGCGAGCAGGTCCATCACCTGGGCCTGCACGGTGACGTCGAGGGCCGTGGTCGGCTCGTCCGCGATGATCAGGTCCGGCTCCATGGACAGCGCCATCGCGATCATGATGCGCTGCCGCATGCCGCCGGAGAACTGGTGCGGGTAGTCGTTCACCCGGGCCCTGGCGGCCGGGATCTTCACCCGGTCCATCAGCTCGATGGACCGGGCCTTCGCGTCCTTGCGGGACATGCCCTGGTGCACCCGGTACATCTCGCCGAGCTGGGCGCCGACGGACATCACCGGGTTCAGCGAGGACAGCGCGTCCTGGAAGATCATGGCGATCTTCTGGCCGCGGAGCTTGCGGCGCTCCTCGCCGGACATCTTGAGCATGTCCCGGCCGCGGAACAGGATCTCGCCCTGCGGGATCCGGCCCGGCGGCATGTCGAGGATGCCCATGACCGCCTGCGCGGTCACGGACTTGCCCGAGCCCGACTCGCCGAGGACGGCGAGCGTCTCGCCGGCCGCGACGGTGTAGTTGACGCCGTTGACGGCCTTGGCGACGCCGTCCCGGGTGTGGAACTCGACGTGCAGGTCGCGGACCTCGAGCAGCGGCACACCCGCGGTGTCCTCGATGCGTTCGTGCGGCGCGCCGGCGGTCTTGTCGATCGTGGTCACAGTCGCTCCCCTCTCAGCGCAGCTTGGGGTCGAGGGCGTCGCGCACCGCGTCGCCGAGCATGATGAACGCCAGCACCGTGATGCTGAGTGCGGCGGCGGGGAACAGCAGCGCGTGCGGAGACTGCAGGAAGCGCGACTGGGCGTCGCTGATCATCAGACCCCAGGAGATGTCGGGCGGCTGGATGCCGATGCCCAGGTAGGACAGCGACGCCTCGGCCGTGATGTAGACCCCGAGGTTGATCGTCATGATGACGATGACGGGCGCGACGGCGTTCGGCAGCACGTGCCGGGTGGCGATGCGGAGCGTGCTCGCGCCGAGCCCCTTGGCCGCCATCACATAGTCGTTGTTCTTGCCGGTGATCACCGCGCCGCGCATGATCCGGAAGATCTGCGGCCAGCCGAAGGCCGCCATCACCAGGGACACCGACCAGACGTTGCCGATCTGGAAGATCGACAGCACCAGCAGACCGGCGATCAGCAGCGGCAGCGCGAAGAAGACCTCGGTGATGCGCGAGAGCACCCCGTCGATCCAGCCGCTGTACAGGCCGGAGACCAGGCCCAGCAGCCCGCCCACAAGACCGACCAGCAGCGAGGTCAGCGCGCCGACGATGATGGAGTTGCTGGTGGCGTGGACGGTCCTGGTGTAGATGTCGCAGCCCTGGAGGTCGGCACCGAACCAGTGCGCGCCGCTGGGACGCTTCAGCGAGTCGGACAGATTGCAGAATCCGCCGTTGTAGGGGTCCCCGGAGGTGATGAGTCCCGGCCAGACGGATATCAGCAGCAGCCCGGCGATGAGCGCCCCGGATATCAGGAACATCGGGTTCCGGCGGAGGTCCCGCCAGGCGTCCGACGTCAGGCTGGCGACTCGCTCGGCCTTCACCGGCTCGATGTCGGCCGGCACCGGCGGAACGGCCTCGTTGGCGTAGTCGATGAGCGGAGTCTTTTTACTCATAGCGGATCCTCGGGTCGAGCACGGCGTACAGCAGGTCGACGATGAGGTTTGCCGCCAGGAAGATCAGCAGCAGCAGGGTCACCAGGCCTACCACGACCGGCTGTTCACGGAGATAGATGGAGTCGGCCAGCTGGCCGCCGAGACCGGGCAGGTTGAACACCCGCTCGGTGATGATCGCGCCGCCCATCAGGAAGCCGAGGTCGACTCCGAGGAAGGTCACGATGGGGATCAGGGCGTTGCGCAGGGCGTGCCGCCCGATCACCCGCTGCCGGGACAGGCCCTTGGCGACCGCGGTGCGCACATAGTCCGCCCGCATCGTCTCCATCATGCTGGTTCTGGTGAGTCGTGAGACATACGCCATCGAGATCGCGGCCAGCACGAACCCGGGAAGGATGTAACTGGTCGGCCATCCCTCGTCGATGCCGGCCACCGGGAGAAGGGGCCACTGGACTCCCAGCAGCAACTGCAGCACGGAGCCGGAGACGAAGGTCGGCATCGAGACCAGCACCAGGGTGCTGATGAGGACCAGGTTGTCCGCGAATCCGCCCTTGCGGAGCGCGGCGAGCACGCCCGCGGCGACGCCCATCAGCGCCTCGATGACGAACGCGGTGAGCGCGAGCTTGATGGTCACCGGGAAGCGCTCGGAGATGATCTCGGACACTTCACGGCCGGTGTACGTCTCTCCGAAGTTCCCGGTGAAGACGTCGACCATGTAGTGCCAGTACTGCAGGATCCAGGGGTCGTCGAGGTGGTACTGCTCGCGCAGCACCGCGGCGACGATCGGGTTCACCCGTTTTTCACCGGCCAGTGCCTGCAGGGGATCGCCAGGCAGGGCAAAGACCAGGTAGTGAATCAGTAGTGTCACGCCGAGCAGAACAGGTATTGACTGCAACAGCCGACGGAGGACGAAACGGCCCATCAGGTCTCCAGAAGGAATACTGGCCCGCCCGGACCCGCCGTGGTCATCGGGCGGATCGGACGTTGGACGGCGTCAAGGTGGGCAGAGGGAAAAGGATCCCCCTGCCCACCCGTCAACGCTGGCGAACCGCTACGTCAGGAAAGCTTGACGCTGTCCCACTCGACGTGCTCGAGGGTGCCGATGCGCATTTCCGAGAGCTTCTCGCTGTGTCCCGCGTTCAGCTGGTAGAAGTACACCGGGATGTACGGCAGGTCCTTGAGGATGATGTCGTCGGCCTGCTGGTACAGCTTGACCGCCTCTTCCTCGCTCGGGGCGCGGTCGGCCTCGTCCAGCAGCTTCTCGAACTTCTCGTCGACGTAACCGCCGTAGTTCGAGCCGTTCTCGATGGCCTCTTCGCTGAAGATCGGACGCAGGTAGTTCTCCGCGTTCGGGTAGTCCATCAGCCAGCCCATGCGGAAGGCGCCGGTGTACTTCTTGTCGCCCAGCGCGTCCAGGATGGCCGCGAACTGCTCGAAGGGCTTGGCCGTGACCTTGATGCCCAGCGACTTCTCGATCTGGTTGGCGACGGCCGTGATCCAGCCCTTGTGGTCGCCGTCGGCGTTGTAGCCGATCTCCAGGCTGTCGTTGGTGAGGCCGCCGCTCTCCTCGTAGAGCGCCTTGGCCTTCTTCGGGTCGTACTTGCAGGCCTCGCCGCAGGCGCCCTCGCGGTAGCCCGGGACCAGCGGGTTGATGAAGTCGTCGGCCGGCGGGCGGGTGCCCGAGTAGATGGCCTGGTTGATGGCCTCGCGGTCGATCGCCATCGAGATGGCCTGACGGAGCTTCTGGTCCTCGAAGTCCTTGTTGTACGCCACCGGGAGGCCGATGTAGCCGACGCCGGAGGCGGTGCCCTCGACGTAGCGGTCACCCAGGTCCTGCTTGGCGGTCGCCATCGCCGCGGTGGGGATGGTGTCCATGATGTCGAGGTTGCCGGCCTGCAGATCCTTGTACGCGGTGTCGGTGTTCGCGTAGATCTTGAAGGTCACGCCGGAGGCTTCGATCTTGTCCGCGTCGGGGTGCTTGTCGTACTTCGCCGTCTTGATCTGCTGGTTGTGCTCGAACTTGCCGTCCATCTTGAACGGGCCGTTGCCGATCGGCTTGTCACCGAACGCCTCGGGGTCCTCGAAGAACGCCTTCGGTAGCGGGAAGAACGCGTTGAAGCCGAGCATCGACTTGAACGCCGAGAACGGCGTGTTGAGCTTGACCTCGAAGGTCTTCTCGTCGATGACCTTCAGCCCGGAGAGCTCCTTGGCCGTGGGCTTCTTGTCCGGCCCCGGGGACAGCTTGTCGTAGCCGTCGATCTTCGCGAAGAGGGCGTTCGTCTCCTGCGCGTTGTCCTGGTTGGCCGCGTAGGTCCAGGCGTCCACGTAGGACTCGGCGGTCACCTTGGTGCCGTCGTGGAAGGTGTAGCCGTCCTTGAGCGTGATCTTCCAGGAGACGTTGTCCTCGGTCTCGATGGACTCCGCCATGGCGAGCTGGATCTCGTTCTTCTCGTCGAACGAGACGAGACCGGTGAACAGGGCGCTGACCACCTCGGAACCGCTGGACTCGTAGGTATTACTGGGAACGAGCCCGTGCTGCGGCTCGCTGATCTGCATGGAGACCTGGCCGTCGCCCTTGGCCTTCTTGTCGCTGCCACTGTCGCTGCCGCCACAAGCGGTCGCGGCCAATGCCACGACAACCGCACCGGCGACCCACTTGGCACTCTTCGCTCCGCGCATGGGTGTGCCTCCTCAGGAGTCCATCGTCATTACATGGAAGGGGGCCGGTCGCTCGCTGCCACCCCTGACAGCTGCAGCCGGCACCCTGTGCTCGTGAGTCGGCGCTCCCACAGCGCGTGACCCATTGACCCGAGCTCGATGGACCCCACTATCTGTCACCCGGGACCCGATAAACCACACGTAAGGGATTGCGGTTTGGTCACAGCAACTTCGCCTGTGCAACCGAAATCCGGACAAACAGAGCCCATACAGACAGGCATGAATCGGACTGTTGACTCGACCTGCGGAACATCTCGTCCGATACCCGAACGTCGGCGTGGAGAAATCCGGTTGACAGTGAAGATCGAAAAACCCGGCCCGGCACCCCCTGGAGGGATGCCGGGCCGGGTGTCGCACAGCCGTCGGCCGAGCCCGCTGTCGGGCGCGGCCGACGGGGCGTCAGCGCTTGGCGCGGGAGGCCGTGCGGCCGCGCTCCTTCTGGTCCAGGACGACCTTGCGGATGCGTACGGTCTCCGGGGTCACCTCGATGCACTCGTCCTCGCGGCAGAACTCCAGGGACTGCTCCAGCGAGAGCTTGCGCGGCGGCACCACGTTCTCCGTGGTGTCCGCGGACGCGGCGCGCATGTTGGTGAGCTTCTTCTCCTTGGTGATGTTGACGTCCATGTCGTCGGAGCGCGAGTTCTCTCCGATGATCATGCCCTCGTACACCTCGGTGGTCGGCTCGACGAAGATCACGCCGCGCTCCTGGAGGTTGATCATCGCGAACGGCGTGACGACACCGGCGCGGTCGGCCACCAGGGAGCCGTTGTTACGGGTCCGCAGGTCGCCGAACCACGGCTCGTGGCCCTCGGAGATGCTGTGCGCGATGCCGGTGCCGCGGGTGTCCGTGAGGAACTCCGTCCGGAAACCGATCAGTCCGCGGGACGGGACGATGAACTCCATCCGGACCCAGCCGGAGCCGTGGTTCGTCATGGTCTCCATGCGGCCCTTGCGGCTGGCCATCAGCTGGGTGATCGCGCCGAGGTACTCCTCGGGGGAGTCGATCGTCAGCCGCTCGGTCGGCTCGTACGTCTTGCCGTCGACCTGCTTGGTGACCACCTGCGGCTTGCCGATGGTCAGCTCGAAGCCCTCCCGGCGCATCGTCTCCACCAGGATCGCCAGGGCGAGCTCACCGCGGCCCTGGACCTCCCAGGTGTCGGGGCGCTCGGTCGGCAGGACCCGGAGCGAGACGTTGCCGATGAGCTCCTTCTCGAGCCGGTCCTTCACCATCCGGGCGGTGACCTTGTGGCCCTTGCCGCCCTTGCCGACGAGCGGCGAGGTGTTGGTGCCGATGGTCATCGAGATGGCGGGCTCGTCGACCGTGATCAGCGGCAGCGCGATCGGGTTCTCGGGGTCGGCGAGGGTCTCGCCGATCATGATCTCCGGGATGCCGGCGACCGCGCAGATGTCGCCCGGGCCCGCCTTCTCGGCCGGCTTGCGGGTGAGCGCCTCGGTCATCATCAGCTCGGTGATGCGCACGTTGGACATGGTGCCGTCGCGCTTGATCCAGGCGACGGTCTGCCCCTTCTTCAGCTCGCCCTGCTCGACGCGGAGCAGCGCGATACGGCCGAGGAAGTTGTCGGCGTCGAGGTTGGTGACGTGCGCCTGGAGCGGCGCGTTCTCGTCGTACTCAGGGGCCGGAACCGTGTTCAGGATCGTGGAGAAGAACGGCTCCAGGTTCTCGCTGTCCGGCGGGACGGAACCGTCCTCCGGCTTGGTCAGCGAGGCGACGCCGTCACGGGCGCAGGCGTAGACGATCGGGAACTCGATCTGCTCCTCGGTCGCGTCCAGATCGAGGAAGAGGTCGTACGTCTCGTCGACGACCTCGGCGATCCGGGCGTCCGGGCGGTCCGTCTTGTTGATGCACAGGATGACCGGCATCTTGCCCTCGAGCGCCTTGCGGAGCACGAAGCGGGTCTGCGGCAGCGGGCCCTCGGAGGCGTCCACGAGGAGGACGACCGCGTCCACCATCGACAGGCCGCGCTCGACCTCGCCGCCGAAGTCGGCGTGGCCGGGGGTGTCGATGATGTTGATGGTGACCGGGTCACCCCCGTCGGACGGGTGGTACTTGACCGCGGTGTTCTTGGCGAGAATCGTGATGCCCTTCTCGCGCTCGAGGTCGTTCGAGTCCATCATGCGTTCGTCGAGATGCTGGTGGGCGGCAAACGACCCGGCCTGCTTGAGCATGGCGTCGACCAGGGTCGTTTTGCCATGGTCGACGTGGGCGACGATGGCTACGTTACGGATGTCGTGGCGCGTGGGCATACTGCGGGGCTTCTCCCGGAATCGTGGATGACGGCACGTACGGTCCGGCACGCGCGCCCGCCGAGCGGTCACGCCTCGGCCTTACCCCATCGTACGGTCCCCGCGCCCACCGGGCCTCATCGGCCGCCTCGGGGCCCGGGAGGGCCGGGCCCGGGGCGGGTGCCGTACGCGCACCGGGCAGGCCCTGGGACGGCCCGGTGCGGGTACGGGGCGGCGGCGGGTCCGGGGCCGCTGCTGCGGGCCCCGGAGGCATCCGGACAGCTGTGCAAGCGAACCCCCGGACCGGGGCCTCGGCTGCATCCGGGCAAATCACCCCTGGCGGAAGCCCACGTCCTGGTAGCGGGGGGTGGCGAAGCCGAAGGCGCCCGCGTTGACCACTCCCGGGCCGGTGGCCACCAGCTGCGGCCGCTGGTAGAGCGGGATGGCCCCGGCCTCCGCCCAGATCCGGGCGTCGGCCCGGCTCATCAGCTCCCGGGCCGTGCCCTCGTCCAGCTCCTGGGCCGCCTGCTCGAACAGCTGGTCGATGCGGTCGGTGCCGACCCGGGTGTAGTTCTGCTCCACGGTCAGCGAGCCGTCCGGGGCGGGGCGCGGCTTGGCGAAGATCGGGCGGGCGTCGGTCGCCGGGAAGGCTGTGGCCGGCCAGGAGTAGAGCGCGAGGTCATAGTCGCCGGAGGCGATGTGGTCCCGGAAGTAGCTCGCGTTCTCGACCTCCCTGACCTCGGCGCGGATGCCCACCGCCGCCAGCATCTGGGCGATCCGCTCACCCACCGTGCGCAGCGGCTCGCTCCCCGCACCGGACGGCAGGACGAAGTCGAGCGAGAGGGGTTCGCCGGCCTTGTGCAGCACGGGCGCGCTGCCGGGCCGCACCTTGCCGCCGGCCTCCTTCTCGCCGGCCTCCTTCTCCCCGCTCTGCTGGTCACCGCTCTGCCGGCCCCGGGCCTCCTTCTCCCCTGCCGCGTCCTGGCCCGGCTCGTCGCCCGGTTTGTCCCCGGTCTCCTGGTTCCTCGCCGGGGCGCCCTCCCCCGAGTCGTCCCGGTCGGCCTTGGAATTACTGGTCCCGCCGTCCGCCAGGGCACCCAGCCGCCAGCCCGCGTCCGCGAGCATCGCCTGCGCAGCCCCGGGGTCCTGCCCGCCCAGTGCCGAGCTGTTGTCCTGGTAACCGTTCTGGCCGGCCACCCGCAGATGGCTGCCGAGCGGGGCCGCCGGGAGTTCGAGCGGCTTCAGCACCGACTCGGCGAGGGCCGCCCGGTCGATCGCCCGGGCCACCGCGCGGCGTACCCGCTCGTCGGCGAGCGGCCCCTCCGCGCCGTTCAGCGCCAGTTGCGTATAGGCGGGCGCCAATGACCTGCGCACGGTGACCTCGCGGAGCGCGGCGGACCGCTCGTCGTGCCGGGCCAGGGAGCGGCGGATGTCCTCCACTCCCGGGCGGCCGATTCCGGCCACGTCCAACTCCCCGGCGGCCAGCGCGTCGATCCGTTCGTCCGTCGGCACCGCCTCGAGGACCAGTCGGTCCAGCTTGGCGCGGTCCCCCCACCACTTCTCGTTGCGGACCAGGGTGACCGAGCTCTTGCCGATGCCGCCGTCCTTCAGCACGAACGGGCCCGCGGTCGCCCGGATGGTCTTGCGGGTGCCGTCGTTGAAGGCGTCCGGGCTGCTCATGGCCGACTTCGGGTAGAGCGGGGTGAAGAGGGCCCGCCAGTCGGCGTACGTCTCGTCGAACGTGACCCGGATCTCGTGCGCGTCCTCGCCGGGCTCGATGCTCTCGATCCGCTCGTAGCCGGCGTTCCGCGCGGTCCAGTAGGCACGGTTCTCGCCGCTGAGCGCCTGCCACTGGGCCCGGAAGTCCTCGACGCCCAGCGGGCGGCCGTCGGTCCAGACCGCGTCCGGGTTCAGTTGGTAGACCACGACCTGGGCCGGCTCCTGCTCGACGACCTCCGCGGACCGCAGGTAGTCCGGGTTGCGCTGGGGGCGGCCCTCCTGGTCGAGAGTGAAGAGGGCGGGCAGCAGGGCCTCGGCGATCCGGTCGCTGGTGGCGTCGGCGTCGGCCTGGAAGGTGTTCAGCGTGCCCGGCACGCTGTCGACCGCCCAGCGGACCGTGCCGCCGTCGCGGACGTGGCCCCGGTCGGTGGCGGCGAAGTCCGGGGGCGCGACTGCGGCGGAATCGTCCTCGCTGTCGCTGCAACCGCCGAGGAGCGGGAGCAGGAGCGCCGCGGTGAGAAGCAGCGCGGCCTGCCGGCCACGACCGGC
>DOWQ01000182.1 GCA_003519485.1 Streptomyces sp.
GGCGGGTACGGGCAGAGGAAGTCCGGGCCGCGCCCGCCGGCCGGCATCAGCAGCCACAGCGGCGTCAGGTCCAGCCCGGCCGCCGCGTCCCGCACCCGGCGCAGCCACGGCAGGTGCCGGCTCTGCCGGTCCGGGCGCCGCAGGGTCCGTGCGGCCTCCTGCACCTCCCGGAGCGGGGAGACGGCGAACCGGCAGCGCGGCGGCGTATCGGTCCGGAAGCGCATCTGGAACGGCATGAGCACCCACCCACCTCTGCCGGCGACCGGCCGCGGCCGGTTCTCTGTGGCCGGCCCGGGGCTGCGGGGCGCCCCCGCTGCGGGCCGACAGTCGTACTTTCGGCTCCGTCCGAAGGACGGGCCGTCGCTGATCTACCCCGGCGTGCGGCGGTGCATGCCGTGAGACGTACGCCCGGCGGGCCGGCCACGGGCCGCCGGAAGCCGTCCTGTTACGGAACGGGCTCCGCGCGGCCCCACGCGGGCAGCGGCCCGGGCGCAGGATGTCCTGGCCGCCGGTCTGCCGCGCGGCCGTCAGGCGTGGGCGGCCCGTCGCGGCACGCGCAGGGAGCGGACCATCGTGGCGTACAGGGGGGAGTCGGGGAACGGCTTCTGGTCGCCGATGCTCGCGTAGCCCCAGCGTTCGTACAGCGCCTTCACGCCCTGCTTCCGCGGGTCGACCAGCAGCGTGACGCGCTCCTCCGCGCGGCCCGACAGCAACTCCTCGTGGATGTGCCGGGCCGCGCCGGTGCCCCGCCAGGGCTTGCGGACCATGATCTCGAACAGGGCGAGGGTGCGCCGCCCGGTCTCCTCGGTGTACTTCTCGGACAGCGGGTCGAGCATGTGCATCCACCAGCGGGCGCCGGGCTGGAGCGCGCCCGCGTAGGCGTAGCCGACGGGCTCGTCCCCCTGGTAGCCGATCACGGCTTCCCAGTTGTTGCGCCTGGCGTGCCCGGACAGCCGCTCCGCGAACCGCTCGACGGAGAAGAACGGGTCGCCCAGGGCGTCCGCGTACACCTCGGCGTAGACGTCGGTGAGGACCTGCCGGGCCTCCGGCAGGCCGTCGGCGTTCACGCGGCGGAGCTCCAGGTCGGGCATCACGGGGTCCTCTCTCAGATCCGGACTGATCGGGTCTCGTCCAGCCACGCCCGGGCGCGCGCCGACCCGGTCGCGGCGGCTTCGGTACGGAAGGTGCGCAGCAGCTCCCGTACCCGCGCCGAGCCGGGGAGCTGCCCGGCCAGCAGTTGGTCGGCGGTGCCGCACGCGAGTTCGAGTTCGCCCTGCCGCACCTGGGCCAGGGCGAGTTGTGCGGTGTAGTAGGAGCGGTTCCGCTGGAGACCCGGCTTGAGCCGGGCGAGGGTGTTGTGCGCGTGGTACTCGGCCTGGTCGGGCCGGCCCAGCCGGAGGTGGACGATCGCGGACAGCCCGTGCAGCTCGGCCTCGTCGTAGAAGTGCGTCCAGCCGGGCCGGTCGCCGGGCTCGGCCTTCGCCAGGGCGTCCTCGGCGTGCCCGAGGGAGCGCAGCGCGGCCCGCTCGTCCTGCATGGAGGCCTGGGCCAGGGCGCCCCGCGCGTGGCACAGGGACGAGTACAGCGGATCGCGGCGGGTGATGGACGCGGCGCGGGCCGCGCGGGCCGCGGCCTCGGCGTCCGCCCAGTGCTTCCGCTGCCCGGCGAGCATCGCGATGTTGTTCCACGCCCGCAGCGAGGCGACCGGGTCGCTGGAGAGGCCGGCGAGGGTGAGCGCCCGGTCGAGATGCGACTGCGCGCGTTCCAGCTCGTGGGAGTCCAGGGCCGCCCAGGCCGCCGCCGCCGTCGCGTCCGAGGCCACCGAGTAGATCTCCGCCCGGATCCGGGCGGAGACCCGGCTGCGCTGCATCAGGTCCAGGGCGCGCTGCGCCTCGTACAGCGCGGCGGTCTCCATCTGCGGGCCGCCGCCCTCCCGGTCGTCCCGTGCGGACAGGGCGTCCAGCCGGGCCCGGAGGCGGGCGAGGTCCGAGGCGCCGATCTGCGGCGCTGCCGCGGCCGGCGTGGCCATGGAGGCGGCGGTCGCCGTGGCGGCGCTGAGGAAGGAGCGGCGTAGCACTGGGTCCTCCGGGTCGTGCCGGCTCGCGGGAGCTCCCGGACCGGGCTGCGCGGGCCGCTGGAAGCCCAACTCCTCGGCCGGGCAGTCGAATACCGATTCCATGGCCAGCCGCTGTCGCGCCCGAGGCCAGCGGATCCGGCCGCTCAAGTAGCGGCGGACCGCCCGGTCGTCCATCTCGCCGCGCCGGCCGGTGAGGGCCAGCAGCCGCTTGTTCATCTCTTCGGCGAGCTCACCGGCCGTCATGCCGCCGGCTCTCAGCCGGGCCTCGAGCGCCACGTTCCGGGACTCTCTGACCATGCGTCAAAGGTAGGGCGGCGCAGGGCCGGGCGAGTAAAGGAATGGCCAAAGTGCCCTACCGTCCGGTACCCGGTGAACGGTGTTCTGCCCTGTGACCCGGGGCGTCCCCGCGGTTGGCTGGGGGGAGTGCGCCCCCGGCGGGAGCGCCCCGGACCACGGCGAGGTGCACTCATGGCGACGGCCGATCACGCGCGTAGTGCCGCGAACCGGCCCTGCCCGCCGGCGGTGGGCCCGGTGGTCGCGGGCCCGCCGGCCGAACGGGTCCGCGAGGCGGTCGACGCGGCCCTGCACCCCGCGGAGACGCCGGTACCGCGCCCGGAGACGGTCGCGGAGATCAGCCGGGTGCTCAGCGGGAGCATCGACGCGCTCCTGCTGCACGCGACGGCC
>DOWQ01000524.1 GCA_003519485.1 Streptomyces sp.
GGCTACAACCGTGACCGTCGTGACGACCGTCCCAGCGGTGGCTCCAGTGGTGGCCGTTCGTACGAGCGCCGCGACGAGCGCCCCAGCGGTGGCGGCTACAACCGTGACCGCCGCGACGACCGCTCCGGCGGTGGCTCCGGCGGCGGTGCGAGCCGTCCGTTCGAGCGTCGCGAGCACAGCGGCTACCGCACCGGTGGCGGCGACCGTCCGGTCAACCGCGACCGTCGCGACGACCGGCCGCTGAGCCGCGACCGCCGCGACGAGCGCCCGGCCCGCCGCGACGACCACCGCGGTGGCACCGGAAGCACCAGCAGCACGGGCAGCAGCACCGGCGCTCGGTCGTTCGACCGTCGCACGGAGAAGCCGCGCTGGAAGCGGAACGGCTGACGACAGCCGAGTCGCTGAGCAACTGAACAGCTGAACAACCGCGCCGTGGGGCCCCCACCGACTCCGCCGATCCGGCCGCCATCCGGAAGGGCGCGGGCGGATCATGGGGGGACACCCGATCGGCCGGCCGCGTTCGGAGGGCTATGCTCGGGGGAGCACGATCGCGGGCCATTAGCTCAATTGGCAGAGCAGTGGACTTTTAATCCATTGGTTGCGGGTTCGAGTCCCGCATGGCCTACCCGCGAGGCCCAGGTCAGAGCACAGCTGACCTGGGCCACATCCCTTTCCAGGGGCCGTTGGGTCAGCCGGCGGGCCCGCTGCCGGCCACCAGCGGCGGACCCTCACGGCATGAAGAGACCCCGCCCGTCCGCCACGGGGGCAGCGGACAGACGGGGCCGGCCAACGAGCGGCAGGAGCTACCGCGGTGGTGCCGGGCAGTTCTCGCCGGCCCGGGGGCAGGCGATCATCGCGCGGGCCGCGTACCGCTGCGTCACGGTGTAGTAGCCCCACACCACATCGGCGCCGCGCCCGAGGAACTCTTCGGCGTAGCTCAGCCGGGTCTTCACCGGGAGGTCATGCGGCACTGGCGGCAGGTCCTCCAGTTGGGCCTCGAGCCAGTCCAACGCGGTGTCCCGACCGGTGTGCGTTCCGACGATGCGGGACGCCGGCTTGCGCAGCCAGTGCGCGACCTCGATCGGGGGGCACGGGCTGTCGACCTGCGACATCTCGCTGTCCGGTGGCCTCTCGTGTCCCGTGTAGGAGTATGCGTGCCAGTGCCCCATGGTCTGGTCCTCTCGGGTCCAGGAAGGCCGGCACCCCGGCGGGGGAACACCGTGCCCCTGTGCCACTCGCTTCGGCAGGCCATCGGTCAGTAGTCGCGGCCGTCGTCGCCATCGCAGGCCGGCTCGTTGCAGTCGGCGGCGACGCCCCAGAGGCAGCGGTCGACAGCGAACCCGGCTGCCTCCATCGCGGCCACGGTGCGGCGGACAGCGATGCCGTCCCGGGCTCCGCTGCCGGGGAGGAGGTTGTGGTGCATGAAGCGGCCCGCTGTGTTCTGACACCACTCGGCATACTCGCGGGTGTGGAGGACGAATGTGTGCCAGCCCGGATCGACGGCGCGTGAGGGTGACAGGGGCTTGCCCTCATGCCCGGCGAGCGTCATGAGGAAGGCGCGGGCTTGGTCGACGATTTGCGCGGCGCGTGCCTCGGTGAGATTGTCCTCGCGCGCCAGGAATTCAGTGAGGCGCTCGAAGAGATCGTCCGGTACGAGTGCCCGGCCGGTGGTCCGTTCCGCTACTGAAGTACCCATGCTGTGCTGTGCCTCCTTGAGGTTCCGTTCCGGCGCACCGTGCAGGGCGCCGGTCCTGCGGCCCGCTCCGACCGGCGGTCTGTCCAGCCGGCCGCAGCGGGGATCTATGAGGCGCTGAGGCCGGTGCCCGCTCGGTCCTGCCGTGCGGCCTCGGACCACACGAGGTCGGCCAGGTGCCGGATGCACGGCCCGCACGCGTGCATGGGCATGGTGATCCCGCGCGCGCTGGCCGGCCCGATCCACGTCACCAGGACATCGGGCCGCCCGCAATAGAGCCAGCAGTGACCGACGATCCACGCGCTGTCCGGCGTAGCGGCCGGGGCGGTCACCGCTCCACCGCCGGCGGCCGCCCACTCGGGCTGGGGAAGCTGCGCACAGTGGCGCTCCTTCCCACGGGCGTCGGTTCAGGGCCGGGCCGTTCCTCGAGGGCGGCCCGCGCTGCGCCGTACGGCTCGCCGGTCACTGTCCGGATCCGGAGGCGCCGGCCGGCCTCCGCCTCCCGGGTCACCGCTGCCCCTCCGGGCGGGGCCCGAGGACGGCGAGGAGCGCCGCGCGCAGGAGGGCGGCGTCGGTGAGCAGCCGGTCAGGTGCCGGGAGTACCCGCCATGAGACCTGACCACCGCTCAGCCGCCCGGGGATGGCGACTCGGCAACCCTCGCCGAGGACTTCGACGCCTTGCCCCTGCGGAAGTTGCCAGGCGGCGGCGCGTCCGCAGCCGATGAACCAGAACAGCCGGGGGCCGCCGAGCGTGTCCTCGATCACCGCGCCGGTGTCCGTGCCGAGGCTCTCCAGCACCCGCCTGCCCCAGATCCTGGGCACACCGATGATGTCCCATCCGTGTTCGCCGACTGCGGTCATGCGGAACCCGGGGCCCACGGGGATCCACCCGTATTCGGGCCTGAGGTTGGAATCGGTGTCCACGGTGCCGCTCCCTGATGGCTGGGAGGCGACGCTGACTCCTGCGCCGGCGGAGAGCGCGAGTCAGAGCCGCCGCGAGGAAGATGACGCTACGTATGCGCGTCATCACAACCCAGGGGCGTTGTTCACCATTCGGCGTATCGAGCGCCGGTAGAACAGGGCGTGTTGTCCTACGTGGCTACAGGCTCGGGTCCACTCCGAGACGGGACGCCAGACCACGGAGCGCCGTATTGCGGCGCCGCTCGGCCCCGAGCATCTCCTGCACCGTGGCCGCCGCCATCGTCTGGTACCGGATCCACTCCGGCTGCTCGTTCTCCACCTCGAGGAGCGTTGCCAGGGCACCGTCCCCGTCGCCCATCTGATACTGGGCATGCGCCACGTCGACGCGGTGCCGGGCGCTGTGCACCGGTCGGGAGATGGCCGTCAGGTCGACGCAGGCCGCCAGGCGCAGCGCCTTTTCCGGCTCGTTGTTCTCTCCGGCCATGGCGATGTTGACCTGTTGCGTCTGTACGTCCACGCGGGAGAACGCCGTTCCGTACACGCGCACCTGGCCGGATCGGGTGGCCGCCGTCTCGGCGAGGTTCAGCAGCTCGTCCGCCTCGTCCCGCCGGTCCCGCCGCGCGGCCGGTGCTGCCGCGGCGACGAGCAGGTTGCCGTACACCCCGAACTGCGCCTTGCCCGCCTTGCGGAAGGACGGCTCGAGCTCGTCGGCCTTCCGCTCGGCGATCTGCTGCGCCTGCTCCCAGCGGCCCTGCCGCAGCAGGACCCAGGAAAGGGTGGACACGCCCATGCCGGCCATCAGGGGGTCCGAGGCGCGGGCCGCGGCTGCGAGCTGCTTCTCGACGGCCTGGAAGGCCCAGCTGGAGTGACCGGCCTGCGTCGCCAGGGATGCGGCGAGCTGGTAGACGAGGGCGAGTTGTTGCCACACGTCCCGGGCTGTGCTCCCGGTGGCATCCCGGGCCACTGCGCGGCCGTCGCGGAGGATGAGCGGCAGTTGCCCGGACAGGGTGCTGTAGCCGCCCTTCCAGTAGAGCGAGACCGCTGAGCGTACCGAGCCCGTCCACGCATCGGCCGCAGGCGGGTCCTCGTCGATGTCCTCGGGGGGCACTCCGGGGAGGGCTCCGATGTCCTGGATGGCGTCACGCAGGGCGAGCAGGCCGCCGTCGTCAGGTTGGTGCGGGGTCACGGTGGGGCTGCCCAGCAGCCGTTCCAGTTCGGTGTCGAGGGCGGACGCGAGCGAGCGGAGCGTGTTGAGGCGCGCCGATTGGCGTGTGCCCTGCTCGAGCTTGCGGATCGTGTCGACGTGGACGCCTGCCCGGGTGGCGAGTTCTTCCTGGGTGACGTCGCGGAATTCGCGCAGGGCGCGGATGCGGTCGCCGATGGTGGTGTTGGACATGGATACCCCCGGCCAGAAGGCTTTCCGTCCACGCTACTGCCCTTGAGGAGATTTGGCGCAGCAATGCCGGGATGACGAAAGGCCCCTGCTCTCCCGAAAGCTCGTCCGCCTCGGCGTCCGCCGGGCAGGAGCCGACCGGTCTCGGGCACAGCGGGCGGTGCCGGCAGCCCTGTTGACGAGGTGTGCGGGCCGTTGCGCGCACCGCGGGTTCCGTACGGAAGCCCGGGGATACGCTCGTGCTCTTCGCGGCAGGGGGGCTGCGGCCTGCCCCCGGACAGGTCGCGGCCTCACCGTCGCCCACGATGAGAGGTGCCTGATGGCCAGATTCGACGTGCGGCCGGACATAGACGCGGCTGCCGGGCGGCTGAGCAACACCATGGGTGCGCAGCGGGAGATCACCGAACTGCCGCAGATCCTCCGGGAGGGCGAGACCGTCGACACGTTGGCCAGTGGCCAGTACGGGGGCGGTGCCGGCCTGCTCGCCATGACCGACCGGCGGCTGGTCTTCCTGGAGCACGGGGCCACGGCGCGGAGGGTGGCGGAGTTCGCGTACGGCAGCATCTCGTCGGTGCGGTGGCAGGGCGGCATGATCTTCGGGACGCTGACCGTCCTCGCCGCGGGCAGTCAGGCGGAGATCAACCAGATCCCCAAGCAGGACGGCCGGGCGCTCGCGGACCGGCTGCGCAGCCGCGTCGCGCAGGAAACCGCACCGGCCGGGCAGGCCGCACCTGCCGCACCTCACGCGCCGGCTGCCGTCCCGGCCGCGGGCGGGCAGGACGTCGCCACGCGCCTGGCGACGCTGGAGCAGCTGCGGGCGGTGGGGGCTGTCACGGACGCGGAGTACCGGGACCGACGGGCGGCGATCCTCGACGCGCCGTAAGCCGGTCGGGAGCCGGCCCTGCGGGACAGGACACTCCGAGGTCACGGAGAACGCTTGCCGGTCCGCTGGCGAAGATGGTGAGGGGTGCGCCGTCTGCTCGCGGGTATCACTCAAGTGGGTGGCAGAGACGCGGTTCTGCCAACTGACGGTGTCTGTATGGGCCAGCATGCTTGACTGTCGAGACAGCCATAAGGGGGTAGTGATGACAACCGTTGTGGAGCAAACACCAGAGGAGTTACGCGCGTGGCGTGCGCGACTTCTCGCGGAAGTCCGTATGACCGAGGACGAGTTGGCCGAACGGGCTGAGAATTATCAGCTGACCGCCGAGGAGTCGGCGGTGTGGAACACCCTTCAAGGCATCGAGTATCTGTCGGGTGCCGGTGACTGAACAAGGGCCGGATACGAGACTCCGCAGCCTCGCTGAAGGCTTCGCGGAGGAATTGACGGAAACGGTGCGGGGCGTCCTGCCGGGCGCCCCGCGTTTCCATGCCTTCCTGTCGAAGACCCGTTTCTGGGTGACCCCGGTCGACGATGCCCGCAAGCAGCGGCCCGTAGTTCTGACGATCAATGGTGATCCCCGGCTCGACCTGGAGGTGAGCTTCTACTGTCACTGGAACACCAACCGGGCCTTCCTCGCCGTCGACCAGTCCCATGTCAAGCTCTACTACCACGGCCGCGGAGCACAGCGCGTCCCGTTGTTGCGGTACGAGTACGAGCGGGGCTGGACCGACCCGCCCGGAGCCCATGTTCACGTGCACGCACACCGTGACGAGCTCGCTTATCTGCTGCGCCTCGCCGAGCGAGGCCAGCCACAGGAGCGAATGGCCAAGGACAGGCTGCCGCAACTGTCCGAAATCCATTTCCCTGTCGGCGGTCACCGCTTCCGGCCGTGCTTCGAGGACGTCCTTCTAATGATCATCAGAGAGTTCGCCGTCGACAAGGAGCCCGAGTGGCGGGATGTCATCGACCGCGCCATCCAGCGCTGGCGGACGAAACAGCTCTGCGCAGCGGTGCAGGATGTCCCCGAGGTTGCTGCCGACAAGCTGCGGAAACTCGGTTGGACCGTGGAGCCCCCGCCGGGAATCGTGCCTCGCCCGAGGACCGGCATCCCGAAACTTTTCCTTCCGTAGTCCGCACGCCGCCGTGTACGGGCCCGCGCTGACTGGGCGGAGTGGTTGACGACGCGCGACACACGGATGGTCGCCGTCACCGGGAGCACGGACGAGACGGTGCGGCTGTGGAACGTCGCCAGGTGCCGCCCCCCGCGGCGCGTGGCCACGGCTGGGGGCTGTAGGGCGCGGTAGGAGCGGACGACCCCGCCCGAACCCGGGACAGTTTCCCCTGCCGGGGGCGCCCGGGGACGGCCCCGGCTCCCCCGGCCGTACGCCGGCGTCAGCGCTTCAGCAGCAGCGCGTCGCCCACCGGGCGTTCGCCGGTCGCGTCCGACGGCATGGTGATCAGCTCGCCGTTGAGGGCCATGGCGGAGGAGCCGCCGCCGTCGAGGTTCATGGCGTCCACCGCGCCGAGCGACTTCATCAGCCGCGCCGCTTCGTTCAGGCCCAGGCCGTCGCTGTAGCCGGGCTGGCGGCCGGCCGAGGTGACGAGCAGGAGGCGGCCCCGGGCGTCGACGCCCAGCAGGGTGCGCGGGTTGCGCTTGAGCCCCCAGGCGTGGGCGAAGGACGGGTCGCCGGGGTGGTCGATGCCGTCCGCGCCGTAGTCCACGGCCACCTCGCCGTCGCG
>DOWQ01000525.1 GCA_003519485.1 Streptomyces sp.
ATCGGCCCCGCGGGCCGTGCTGTCGCGGGCGCTGGCCGTGCCGCTGGTGCTGGGCGTCGTCGTCCTGCTGCCGGCCGTGGTGGCCGCCCAGCCGGGGGCGGGCGCGCGGGACGAGGCGTACTGGCTGCAGCTGTCCCTGACGTGCTACGCGGGTGCGCGGCTGTCGGCGATGGTGCTGGCTCCCCGACGGCGGCTGATCCAGGGTGCGTTCTGGCTCTTCNNTCTGCTACATCGCCATGGGGGTCGCGCCGCTCGCCCAGGCCGTGATCGGCCGCGTCCCGACGCCGGTCGTCGGCCCGCGTGCCGACACCGTCCTCGCCGTGGCGCTGGTGCTGTGCGGCTGCGTGGCCTTCGACGTGGGCGCCCTGCTGGCCCGGCACCGTCCCGCGCTCCGGATCCGCTGGTCGCCGCCCGCCGCGTCGGTCGGTCGCAGGCGGCTCTATCTGCTGATCCTGCTCGCCTACGTGTGCAGCGCGGTGTTCATCGCCGGACTCGGCGGCCCGGCGGTGTTCTTCACCAGCCGGGAGGGCATCAGCGACGGCATCGACGCGACCGGGGCGGGCGCTGGGGGCGGGGCCGAGGGCAATGTCGGATCGGCGTTCCTGCGCGGCTTCGGCACCGTACCGGCCCTGTTGGCACTGCTCTTTCTCATCCGCTGGCTGGTCACCTCCCGCATCCCGCGGCGCAGTCCGATGGTTCTGCTGCTCCTGGCCGGCCTCGTCGTCGTCAACGCCATCGTCAACAATCCGGTCTCCAATCCGCGTTACTGGTTCCTGACCGTCGTCTTCTCGATCCTCTTCACGGCCTTCCCGAAGAGCCCGGTGATGTACCGGGCGGCGCTGGCCACCGGTGTCGTCGCGGCGCTGCTGCTCTTCCCGTTCATGGACCGCTTCCGCTACGACGAGGACGGCTACCAGCCCGTGAAGTCGTCGTCCTTCGTGGAGCCGCTGACGCTCAAGGACTACGACCAGATCGGCATGTTCGCCAATACGATCACCTACGTCGACGCGGGAGTCGGCCACTCCTACGGGCGCCAGCTCGCCGGCACCACGTTCTTCTTCGTCCCCCGCGCGGTCTGGGACGGCAAGCCGCTGGACTCCGGGGTGCGGGTCGGGCAGTGGATGGGCATGAACAACACCAACCTCTCCTCGCCGCTGTGGGCCGAGCTGTGGCTGGACTTCGGCTCCGGGGGCATGACCGCCGGCTTCCTCGGGATCGGCTACGCCTGCGCCCGCGGCGACCGCCGCTACGCCCTCCGCACGGTCGACGACCGGCGCCCGGGGAACATCACCGCGATCGTCATCCCGCTGATCGCCGGCTACTCCTTCATCCTGCTCCGCGGCCCGCTGCTCCAGGCGGCGGGCAAGATCGGGATCGCCCTGCTCTGCCTGGCGCTGGTCACCACCTTCCGTACGGAGCGCCGGAAGCTGCTGGGCTGACACCGCCGGCCGCGGGCGCGGGGGCCCGTCGGCCGGCGGTGGCCGGCAGCGGTCCACGGGTGGCCTGCGAGGCGGCCTGCGAGACGGCCTGCGGGGTCGGTGGCGCCTGCGGAGGCGGTGGGCGTCAGGCGCTGAGCGAGTCGCTCGCGCCCCGCGCGAAGTGCTCGCCCAGCTCGTGGAAGAGCGTTGTGTTCAGCGCGAAGGCATGCTTGCACTCGTCCACGATGCGCTGCTTCTCCAGGTCGTCGGCCGGCACCGCGTCCAGCAGCAGGCGGTACTCCCGCTTGAAGGCGGCCGGGTTGACGATCCCCTCGAAGACGTAGAACCGCACGCCGTCGCCCTTGCGCTCGAAGCCCCAGTTCTTCTCGGCGGTGCCCCGGATGATCTGGCCGCCGCTGAGATCGCCGAGATAGCGGGTGTAGTGATGGGCGACATAGCCGCCCGGCCACTCCCGCGCGAGCTGCGAGACCCGCGCGGCGTAGGCGGCGGTGGCGGGCAGCGGCGTCAGTCCGTCGCGCCAGCCGGGGCCGAGCAAGTGGGCCAGGTCACGCTCCAGCTCGGGGACCCGGCGCAGCTCCGGGCGCAGGAACGGGCCCGCCACCGGATCACCGGCGAGGCCGGCCGCCGCGTCCTCCAGGGCGCGGTAGACGAACCACAGCTGCGCCGTGTAGAGGGCGTATGCCCCGACGCCGAGCCGGCCGCCGAGCATGTCACCCATGAAGCTCGTGTTCTCGGCCTCGGTGTGCTGCTCGTGCGACGCGATGCGGATCAGCGTGGAGAAGGGCGTGGAGCTGGCGGCGTCCAAGACGGACCTCCGGGGGACCGGGGCGGGACGGGAACGGGCGGGGCGGAGCTGCCGCGCACGGGGCGCGCGACCGGGACCACCGTCGCCGATTCTGTCTACTTAGGCATGCCTAAGTCAACTGTTTGCCGACTCGGTGTCGGCAAGCCCGTCCCCCGAACCGTACCCACAGGAGGTGTCAGGGCAACGTGAGAATCTCCGTACCCGTCTCGGTGGCGACGAGAGTGTGCTCGAACTGGGCCGTCCGCCTGCGGTCCTTGGTCACCACGGTCCAGCCGTCCTCCCACATGTCGTAGTCGGCCGTCCCCAGCGTCAGCATCGGCTCGATGGTGAAGGTCATGCCGGGCCGGATCACCGTGGTCGCGTGCGGGCTGTCGTAGTGCGGGATCACCAGTCCGGAGTGGAAGGCGCTGTTGATGCCGTGCCCGGTGAAGTCGCGGACGACGCCGTAACCGAAGCGCTTGGCGTACGACTCGATCACCCGGCCGATGATGTTGATCTGCCGGCCGGGCCGTACCGCCTTGATCGCCCGGTGCAGGGACTCCCGGGTCCGCTCGATCAGCAGCCGGGACTCCTCGTCCACGTCGCCGCACGGATAGGTGGCGTTGTTGTCGCCGTGCACGCCGCCGATGTACGCCGTGACGTCGAGATTGACGATGTCGCCGTCGCGCAGCACGGTCGAGTCGGGGATGCCGTGGCAGATGACCTCGTTCACCGAGGAGCACAGCGACTTCGGGTAGCGCCGGTAGCCCAGGGTCGACGGATAGGCCCCGTGGTCGCACATGTAGTCGTGTGCCACCCGGTCCAGCTCGTCGGTGGTGACGCCGGGCGCGATGTGCCGGGCCGCCTCCTCCATGGCCCGAGCCGCGATGCGTCCCGCGACGCGCATCCGTTCGATCGTTTCGGCGTCCTGCTCCACGGGCCCCGTGTAAGGGGCCGGGGCGTCCTTGCCCACATACTCGGGGCGCGGGACGGAGGTGGGCACGGAACGGCGGGGGGACAGCGTCCCCGGTACAAGAAGTGACTGGCCAGACATGCAAGCGAGTGTATCCGCGGCCGATCGGGCAGCATGGCGGCAGACTGAACCGCTGTGGGAGCGGTGGAGANNAGGAGCCCTTCGATGGCGCTGTTCAAGAAGCGGACGGCCGGAAAACCGGGCGAGTGGTACTACTGCCTCAAGCACCGGAAGGTCGAGGAGGGCCCCGAGTGCCCGGCCCTCGACCGCTTCGGCCCGTACGGCAGCCGTGCGGAGGCCGAGCGCGCCATGGAGACGGCCGCGGAGCGCAATCTCGAGTGGGAGACCGACCCCCGCTGG
>DOWQ01000526.1 GCA_003519485.1 Streptomyces sp.
GGCGGCGGTGCCGGTGAACGCCGCACCCGGCAGGGCGGCCGCGGCGGCGCCGGCCCCGATCAGCTTGAGGAACTGGGCCCGTCCGATCCGGGGGCCGGGCGGAATGGGACAGCAGGCGTCGCACATGAATGACTCCGTAAAAGGTGAGGAACGGCCAGCCGCGATGGAGGACGAGGAGAAGGAGGAACCGGGAGAAGGGAACAAGGGGCCGGGGATCGCCTCGGCCTGTCCGGGCCGGAGGCCCTGACGGGCATTCAAACGGTGATCGAACGCTATACAGCGCAAATCTGGACGGTCAAGATCCGTGCACGCCGAAAGAACCCATCCCTTCGGTCGTCGGAAGCGACAGATTGTCCGCTCATGGGCCGCTGCTGACGTGCCGTCGCACAACGGCGAGGCAGACCGTTCTGTCTCGTGCGGCGGCGCGCTGCTCCGGCACCGCTCCGGCAGGCTCCCGCGCCGCTCCCGTGGCTGCTCCGGTTGGGGCAATCGGGCGGTTCTGGGCCGCCGCCCGCGCGTACCGGCCGGAGAAGCTCCTTATGTCCGACTTCTGATGTTATTTAAGTACAAGCGGAAGCCCGGACTCTCTGAGGAGGCACCTTATGCGCGGAGCCACGCATGCCAAGTGGGCCGCCTGCGCGATGGCCGTCGCGCTCGCGGCGACCGCCTGCGGCGGGGGCGGTGAGGGCGGTGGTGAGGGCGGCGACGGCACGGGGGTGCTGAGCTCGTCCTGGGGTGACCCGCAGAACCCGCTGGAGCCCGCGAACACCAACGAGGTCCAGGGCGGCAAGGTCCTCGACATGATCTTCCGCGGCCTGAAGCGGTACGACCCGGAGACCGGTGAGGCGAAGGACATGCTCGCCGAGAAGATCGTGACCGACGACTCGCAGAACTTCACGGTCACGGTCAAGGACGGCTGGACCTTCAGCAACGGCCAGCCGGTCACCGCCGAGTCCTTCGTCGACGCCTGGAACTACGGGGCCCACATCGAGAACCGGCAGAAGAACGCGTACTTCTTCGAGTACATCGAGGGCTACGACGAGGTCCACCCGGCCGAGGGCAAGCCCACCGCCGAGAGCCTGTCCGGGCTGAAGGTCAAGGACAAGCAGACATTCACGGTCGAGCTCAACCAGAAGTTCTCCACCTGGCCCGAGACGCTCGGTTACAACGCCTACGCCCCGCTGCCGAAGGCGTTCTTCGACGACCACGACGCCTGGGTGGAGAAGCCCGTCGGCAACGGCCCGTACCAGGTGGAGTCGTACACCAAGGGCTCACAGATGAAGCTCCGCAAGTGGGAGGACTACCCCGGCCCGGACGAGGCGCGGAACGGCGGCGTGGACCTCAAGGTCTACACCGACAACAACGCCGCCTACACCGATCTGATGGCCGGCAACCTCGACCTCGCCGACGACATCCCCGCCTCCCAGCTCCAGAACGTCGAGAGCGACCTCGGCGACCGCTACATCAACGAGCCGGCCGGCATCATCCAGACCCTCGCCTTCCCCTTCTACGACGACGGCTGGGGCGAGGGCAAGGAGATGCTGCGGAAGGGCATCTCCCGGGCCATCAACCGCAAGCAGATCACCGAGCAGATCTACCACGGGACCCGCACCCCCGCCACCGACTGGACCTCCCCCGTGCTGGGGAAGAAGGGCGGCTACACGGCCGGTCTGTGCGGCGAGTCCTGCACGTACGACCCCAAGGCGGCGAAGCGGCTCATCGAGAAGGCCGGCGGCCTGCCCGGCGGCAAGGTTTCGCTCTCCTCGAACGTCGACACCGGCTCGCACCGGGTCTGGCTCGACGCCGTCTGCAACAGCGTCAACAACGCGCTGGGCAAGGACAGTGCCTGCACCGTCAACCCGGTCGGCACCTTCGCGGACTACCGCAACCAGATCGGCGACGAGCGGATGAAGGGCCCCTTCCGGGCGGGCTGGCAGATGGACTACCCGCTGATCCAGAACTTCCTGCAGCCGCTCTACTACACCGACGCCTCCTCGAACGACGGCCACTGGAGCAACAAGAAGTTCGACGGCCTCATCGACGACGCCAACGCCCAGAGCGACACGGCCAAGGCCGTGCAGACCTTCCAGAAGGCCGAACAGGTCCTCGCCGAGGAGATGCCGGCCATCCCGCTCTGGTACCAGAACGGCAGCGCCGGCCACTCGGAGCGGCTCTCCGACGTGAAGCTCAACCCCTTCAGCGTCCCCGTCTACGAGCAGATCAAAGTCGGCTGACCGCCCCGCCGGTGCCGCACCACCGGTGACGAACCACGACCGCGGGAGCACCCCATGGGACGTTATGTGATCCGGCGGCTGCTGCAGATGATCCCGGTGTTCGTCGGCAGCACCTTCCTGATCTTCGTCATGGTGTACGCGCTCGGCGACCCCGTCGCGGCCCTCTTCGGCGACCGGGCGCCCGACCCGGCCACGGCCGCCCGCATCCGCGCGGAGCTCTACCTCGACCAGCCGCTGTGGAAGCAGTACCTGCACTACATGGGGCAAATCTTCCGCGGCGACTTCGGGACCGCCTTCAACGGCCAGAAGGTCACCGAGCTGATGGCCACGGCCTTCCCCGTCACCCTGCGGCTGACCCTGATCGCCGTCGTGATCGAGATGATCGTCGGCATCGTGCTCGGCGTGGTCAGCGGGATGCGGCGCGGCCGGAGCGTCGACACCACGCTGCTCTTCCTCACCCTGGTCGTCATCTCCGTCCCCACCTTCGTCACCGGCTATCTGCTCCAGTTCCTCTTCGGGGTGAAGTGGGGGATCGTCCGGCCGTCCGTCTCCTCCGACGCCACCTTCGGCGAGCTGCTGCTGCCCGGCGTCGTGCTCGCCCTGGTGTCGCTGGCGTACGTCACCCGGCTGACCCGTACCTCCATCGTGGAGAACGTCCGCGGCGACTACGTCCGCACCGCCGTCGCCAAGGGGCTGAGACGGCGCCGGGTCATCGTCCGGCACCTGCTGCGCAACTCGCTGATCCCCGTGGTGACCTTCATCGGCACCGACGTCGGCGCTCTGATGGGCGGGGCCATCGTCACCGAGCGGATCTTCAACATCCACGGCGTCGGCTTCCAGCTCTACCAGGGCGTCCTGCGCAACAACGCTCCGACGGTCGTCGGCTTCGTCACCATCCTGGTGATCGTCTTCCTGCTGGCCAACCTGTTCGTCGACCTCCTATACGCCGTGCTCGACCCGAGGATCCGCTATGCCTGAGCCGCAGACCCCCAAGGCGGCCGTCGCCCCCACGGGCAGCGGCGGGGCGACCGATCTCGCCATGAGCGAGGCGGAGGCCCTGGAACGCGGCCCCGGCGACGGCGGGGCGCCCGGCGGGCCGGCCACCGGCCGGCCGCGCAGCCTCTGGTCGGACGCCTGGCGCGAGTTGCGCCGCAACCCGGTCTTCATCCTCTCCGCGCTGCTGATCCTGTTTCTCGTGGTGATCTCGATCTGGCCGCAGCTCATCGTCTCCACCAACCCGCTCCACTGCGAGCTGGCCAGGTCGCAGCGCGGCCGCGAGCCCGGCCACCCGTTCGGCTTCGACACCCAGGGCTGCGACGTCTACGCCCGTACCGTGTACGGCGCCCGGGCCTCGGTCACCGTCGGCATCTGCGCGACCCTCGGCGTCGCCCTGCTCGGCAGCCTCGTCGGCGGCCTGGCCGGCTTCTTCGGAGGCTGGGCCGACGCCCTGCTCTCCCGGGGCGCGGACATCTTCTTCGGCATCCCGGTGATCCTCGGCGGCCTGGTCTTCCTCTCCGTGGTCACCAGCACCACGGTCTGGCCCGTCGTCGGCTTCATCGTGCTGCTGGGCTGGCCGCAGATCGCCCGTATCGCCCGCGGCGCGGTGATCACCGCCAAGGAGAACGACTACGTGCAGGCGGCCCGCGCGCTCGGTGCGAGCAACACCCGGATGCTGCTGCGGCACGTGGCGCCCAACGCCGTCGCCCCGGTGATCGTCGTCGCCACCATTGCGCTCGGTACGTACATCGCGCTGGAGGCCACGCTGTCGTTCCTCGGTGTCGGGCTGCGGCCGCCGACCGTCTCCTGGGGGATCGACGTCTCCAACGCCGCCTCCCACATCCGCAACTCCCCGCACATGCTGCTCTGGCCGGCCGGGGCCCTGAGCGTCACGGTGCTCGCCTTCATCATGCTCGGCGACGCGGTGCGCGACGCCCTCGACCCCAAGCTGCGCTGAGGAGCCGCCACCATGCCCACGACCGCGACGACGACCGAGGAGGCCCGGGCCGAGGAGTACCGGGGCGCGCTGCTCGAGGTACGCGACCTCCAGGTCGAGTTCGCCACCCGGGACGGCGTGGCCAAGGCCGTCAACGGCGTGAACTACCGGGTCGACGCGGGGGAGACGCTGGCGGTGCTCGGCGAGTCCGGCTCCGGGAAGTCGGTCACCGCGCAGGCCGTCATGGGCATTCTCGACAGCCCGCCGGGCCGGATCACCGGCGGCGAGATCCTCTTCCGCGGCCGCGACCTGCTGAAGGCCGGGCGCGAGGAGCGCCGCAAGGTGCGCGGCGCCCGGATGGCGATGATCTTCCAGGACGCGCTGTCCTCGCTGAACCCGGTACTCACCGTCGGCTACCAGCTCGGCGAGATGTTCGAGGTGCACCAGGGCGCCTCCCGCAAGGCGGCCCGGGCGAAGGCCGTGGAGCTGATGGAGCGGGTGCGCATCCCGGCGGCGGCGCGGCGGGTGACCGACTACCCGCACCAGTTCTCCGGCGGGATGCGGCAGCGCATCATGATCGCGATGGCGATGGCCCTGGAACCGGACCTGATCATCGCCGACGAGCCGACCACCGCCCTGGACGTCACCGTGCAGGCCCAGGTGATGGACCTGCTCGCGGAGCTCCAGCGGGAGTACCGGATGGGGCTGATCCTGATCACCCACGACCTCGGGGTGGTCGCCGATGTCGCCGACAAGATCGCGGTGATGTACGCGGGCCGGATCGTGGAGACCGCTCCGGTGCACGAGCTGTACGCGCGACCTGCCCACCCGTACACCCAGGGGCTGCTCGACTCCATCCCCCGGCTCGACCGGAAGGGGAAGCGGCTCTCCGCCATCAAGGGCCTGCCGCCGAACCTCATGGCGATCCCGCCGGGCTGCGAGTTCAACCCGCGCTGCCCCAGGGCCCAGGACGTCTGCCGCACCGACCGGCCGCCGCTCTACGCGGTCGCCGAGGCGGACGGTACGCCGCTGCCGGGCCGCGCCAGCGCCTGCCACTTCTGGAAGGACGAGCTCGCCGATGTCTGAACCGACCGGAGCGCGCGGCCCGGGGCAGACCGGGCGGGGCGAGGGGCCGGGGGAGACCGGGCCCGGCGGCCGGCCGGACCGCCCCGACCGGCCCGAGAAGTCCGTACCGCAGCCCGAGCCGATCCTCGAAGTACGCGACCTGGCCAAGCTCTACCCGCTGACCCGGGGCGTCGTCCTCCGCCGGCAGACCGGCGCCGTACGGGCCGTGGACACCGTCTCCTTCGACCTGCGCCGCGGCGAGACGCTGGGCATCGTCGGCGAGTCCGGCTGCGGCAAGTCCACGGTGGCCAAGCTGCTGGTCCACCTGGAGCGGCCGACCGCCGGCACCATCCGCTACAAGGGCGAGGACATCACCGGGCTGTCCCGCCGCGCGCTGAAGGCCGTGCGCCGGAACATCCAGATGGTGTTCCAGGATCCGTACACCTCGCTCAACCCGCGGATGACGGTCGGCGACATCATCGGCGAGCCGTACGACATCCACCCCGAGGTCGCGCCCAAGGGCGACCGGCGGCGCCGGGTGCGGGAACTGCTGGACGTCGTCGGCCTCAACCCGGAGTACATCAACCGCTATCCGCACCAGTTCTCCGGCGGCCAGCGGCAGCGCATCGGCATCGCCCGCGCGCTGGCGTCGGGGCCGCGGGTCCTCGTGCTCGACGAGCCGACCTCGGCCCTCGACCC
>DOWQ01000293.1:0-6021 GCA_003519485.1 Streptomyces sp.
AGGTGATCGGGGCGCCGTACGGATCGTGCACCTCGTCGGCCTCGACGCTCGGGGCCAGCAGCCAGCCGCGCAGCGCGGCCGCGGCCCGTACCAGCGTGCGCGCGCGGTCGACGACGGCGCCCGCCGGCTCGGGGTCGGGCAGGGTCGCCGGGTCTATCGCCCGTACGAGCCGGGTGAACTCCTTGAGCGTGAAGGTGCGCAGCCCAGCCGAGTGCCCCATGGAGATCACCTGGGCCCGGTGGTCGCGCGTCGCGGTGAGGACGAGATCGGCGCGGATGACGTGCTCGTCGAGCAGCTCGCGGCCGACGAAGCCCGCCGGGTCCGCGCCGTAGTCGGCGAGGACGGTCGCGGCGTGCGTCTCCATCGGCGCGCCCTCGTGCCCCCAGGTGCCTGCGCTCTCCACCAGGATGCCGCGGGTGCCGCCGAGCCGGTGCGAGAGGGCATGCCGGGTCAGCCGCTCGGTGATCGGCGAGCGGCAGACGTTGCCGGTGCTGACGTGGAGGATGCGGAAGGTACCGGTCTCGCCTCTGGCGTCGGGCACGGAGTAGCCGTGCCGCGGGCCCGGGAAGCCGTCCACCCTGCCCGGGCGTCCGTCCGCTGTTCCGCGCCCCTGCGGGGCGGTCAATTCGCCACCTCGAGGTCGGGTACCACCTCGCGGAGCTGGTCCGCCGTGAGCGCTCCCGCACGCAGCAGTACCGGCACCTTGCCGGTGACGTCGACGATGGAGGAGGGCACCGCGGCGGGCGTCGGCCCGCCGTCGAGGTAGACGGAGACGGAGTCGCCGAGCATCTCCTGGGCCGCGTCGCAGTCCTGCGGCGACGGGTGCCCGGTGAGGTTGGCGCTGGACACGGCCATCGGGCCGACCTCGGTCAGCAGTTCGATGGCGACCGGGTGCAGCGGCATCCGTACGGCGACGGTGCCGCGGGTCTCGCCCAGGTTCCACTGCAGCGACGGCTGGTGCCGCGCGACGAGGGTGAGCGCGCCGGGCCAGAAGGCGTCGACGAGCTCCCATGCCTGCTCGGAGAAGTCGGTCACGAGGCCGTGCAGGGTGTTCGGGGAGCCGACGAGGACGGGCGAGGGCATGTCCCTGCCGCGTCCCTTGGCGGCGAGCAGGTCGCCGACGGACTCCGCGCTGAAGGCGTCGGCGCCGATGCCGTAGACGGTGTCGGTCGGGAGGACGACGAGCTCGCCACGGCGGACGGCGGACGCGGCCTCACGCAGCCCCGCCTTGCGGTCGGTCGCGTCGGTGCAGTCGTATCGCCGTGCCATTTTATCGGTCCTCCCTCGGCCGTGGCTCCTGTTGCTGGGACATCTGGCAATGGGCCGTGCTCACGGCGTCCTTCTCGGTCTTCTCGGTCGGCGTACCGGGATCGGTCATGGCGTGGCCCGGCGGGCCGTGGCGAACCGCGGCCGGTTGTTGAGGTCGGGGTGGTCGGCGGCGTCGGCCCAGCCCCGCTCCTCGGTGAAGATCCAGGGAACCTGGCCGCCCTGGGTGTCGGCGTGCTCGACGACGACGACGCCGCCGGGCCGGAGCAGCCGGTGGGCGGTGCGCTCGATGCCGCGGATGGTGTCGAGTCCGTCCTCGCCGGAGAAGAGTGCCAGCTGCGGGTCGTGGTCGCGCGCCTCCGGGGCGACGTACTCCCACTCGGTGAGCGGGATGTACGGCGGGTTGGAGACGAGCAGGTCGACCTGGCCGTCCAGCTCGGGGAGGGCGGTGAAGGCGTCGCCCTGGTGCAGCGAGACCCGGGAGCCCTCGACGTTCTTCTGGGCCCAGCGCAGGGCGCCCTCGTCCAGCTCGACGGCGTGCACGCGCGAGCGCGGCACCTCCTGGGCGAGCGCGAGCGCGATGGCGCCGGAGCCGGTGCACAGATCGACGATGAGGGGTTCGACGACGTCCATGGCGCGTACGGCGTCTATCGCCCAGCCGACGACCGACTCGGTCTCCGGGCGGGGCACGAAGACGCCGGGCCCGACCTGGAGCTCCAGGTAGCGGAAGAAGGCGCGTCCGGTGATGTGCTGGAGCGGCTCGCGGGCCTCGCGGCGGGCGATGGCCTCCCAGTAGCGGGCGTCGAAGTCGGCGTCGGCCACGGCGTGCAGCTCGCTCCGCTTGACGTTGTGCACGAAGCCGGCGAGCTCCTCGGCGTCGAAGCGCGGTGAGGGCACGCCGGCGTCGGCCAGCCGCTGGGTGGCCTGGGCCACCTCGGCGAGCAGCAACGATCGTGGGTGCGGGGGTCGTCCCCCGGAAGAGGGCGGCACGCTGGTCCTCCAGCCGGCTCGACAGTGGTTGCTTCGCGGGTGCTTACTGGGCGGCGGCGAGCTTGGCCGCCGAGTCGGCGTCCACGCAGGCTTGGATCACCGGGTCCAGTTCGCCGTCGAGCACCTGGTCCAAGTTGTACGCCTTGAAACCCACCCGGTGGTCGGAGATCCGGTTTTCCGGGTAGTTGTAGGTGCGGATCCGTTCGGACCGGTCCACGGTACGCACCTGGCTGCGGCGGGCGTCCGACGCCTCCCGCTCGGCCGCTTCCTGGGCCGCGGCCAGCAGCCGGGAGCGCAGGATGCGCATCGCCTGCTCCTTGTTCTGGAGCTGGCTCTTCTCGTTCTGGCAGGAGACCACGATGCCGCTGGGGAGGTGCGTGATGCGCACCGCCGAGTCGGTCGTGTTGACCGACTGGCCGCCGGGCCCGGAGGACCGGTATACGTCGATCCGCAGGTCGTTGGGGCCGATCTCGACCTCGACGTCCTCGGCCTCGGGGGTGACGAGCACCCCGGCGGCGGAGGTGTGGATGCGGCCCTGCGACTCGGTCGCGGGCACCCGCTGGACGCGGTGCACCCCGCCCTCGTACTTCAGCCGGGCCCACACGCCCTGGCCGGGCTCGGCGGCCCCGCCGCCGCCCTTGGTCTTCACGGCGACCTGGACGTCCTTGTAGCCGCCGAGGTCGGACTCGTTGGCCTCCAGGATCTGGGTCTTCCACCCGGCGCGTTCGGCGTACCGCAGGTACATCCGCAGCAGGTCGCCGGCGAACAGGGCCGACTCCTCGCCGCCCTCGCCCGCCTTGACCTCGAGGATCACGTCCTTCTCGTCGCTGGGGTCGCGGGGCACGAGCAGCAGCCGCAGCTTCTCGGTCAGCTCCTCGCGCTGCCGCTCCAGCACCTTGACCTCGCTCGCGAAGTCCGGGTCGTCGGCGGCGAACTCGCGGGCCGTCCCGATGTCGTCGCCGGTGCGCTTCCACGAGCGGTACGTGCTGACGATCGGGGTCAGCTCGGCGTAGCGCTTGTTCAGCCGCATCGCCTCCCGCTGGTCGGCGTGGACCTCGGGGTCGGCGAGCCGCTGCTCCAGGACGGAGTGCTCACCGACCAGTTCCTCGACGGCCTCGAACATCGGGACTCGTTCCTTGGGAGAGAGGGCACGGGCTGCGTGCTGAATGCGGATGGCTGCCGGCGGGGGGTGCGGGACGACAAAGCGCCGGTCCGGCCGCCCCTGGCTGCAGGGACGTCCGAAGACCGGCGCCGTACGGGTCGCTACTTCTTGGCGGACCCGGCGTTCTTGCCGAAGCGGGCCTCGAAGCGGGCCACCCGGCCACCGGTGTCGAGGATCTTCTGCTTGCCCGTGTAGAACGGGTGGCACTCGGAGCAGACGTCGGCGCGGATCGCGCCTTCGGTGACGGTGCTACGAGTGGTGAAGGAGGCTCCGCAGGTACAGCTGACCTGGGTCTCCACGTACTCGGGGTGAATGTCGCGCTTCAAGGGGTGCTCCTGGGTTCGGGAGGGCGCCGGGTCGTACGAGGCGGGCTTGCCTGTACGTGAACCGGGGCCGACGTACCAGTCTGCCAGGACTGGGCGTATCTCCCAAAACCGGGGGCGGCCCGGATCTATTCCGGCGGGGTTCCTGCCGGGTTCCGGGGAGCTTCCGACGGGCTCCGAGGGCCTCCGGGCCCCGCTCAGGAGCCGTCGACGACGCCTTCCGTCTTCTCCCTGGCCTCCTCGCCGGCCGAGTCCGCGGTCGCGGAGGCGGGGATGGGCAGGTCCTGCCGGAGCGCGTCCCAGACCATGGCGCTCTGAGCCTCCAGCGGGAGGACCCGGTTGCCGTCGGCGGGGTCGTACTCCACCGGGAGGGTGATCATGTTCAGGTCGGCCGCGTCGATGGCCCGCAGGCTCTTGCTGAAGCTCAGCAGGTCGTTGACGTTCGCCAGCTCGGAGTCGGTGGTGACCGTGCGGGTGGCGGTGTCGGCGAGGTCGTAGAGCCGGGCCGGGCTGCCGAACAGGTCGATCTCCTTGACCTGGTCGACCAGCGCCTTGATGAAGGCCTGCTGGAGCTGTATCCGGCCCAGGTCGCTGCCGTTCCCGATGGCGTGCCGGGTGCGGACGAGCCCGAGCGACTGCTCACCGTCCAGGGTGTGCGTGCCCGGCGGCAGGTCCAGCCGGCTCTCCCGGTCCCGGATCGGCTCCCGGGTGGTGATCTCGACGCCGCCGAGCTCGTCCACCAGCTCGCGGAAGCCGGTGAAATCGACCTCGAGGTAGTGGTCCATTCGGATGCCGGAGACGGCCTCCGCGGTCTTCACGGTGCAGGTGGGGCCGCCCACCCGGTAGGCCTCGTTAAACATGACCCGCTGCGCGGCGGGCGCGGTGCCGCCGCCGTCGGTCCGCTCGCAGGCGGGGCGGTCGACGAGCGTGTCGCGCGGGATACTGACGACGCTCGCCTTCTCGTGGCCCTCGTAGACGTGCAGCACCATCGCCGTGTCGGAGCGGGCGCCGCTCTGGCCCGCGCTGCCGTACTTGTCGTTGGGTCCCTCGCGGGAGTCGGAGCCCAGGACGAGGATGTCCATCGAGCCGTTGTCGACGTCCTCCGGCCGGTCGGTGCCGAGGGCGGCGTCGATGTCGACGCCCTTAAGGTTGCCGTTCAGCTTGAACCAGACGTAGCCGAGGCCGGCGCCGCCCAGCAGGACGACCGCGGTGAGCGTCCAGGCGGTGACGGTCAGCGCCTTGCGGCGGCCGCCGCGCGCGCCGGTGTCGGCCCCGCTCTGCTCGCTCGTGCTCTCCTCGGCCATGGGCTCCTCTTGTCCTCGGTGTCCGTCCCGGCTCCACGCCGCCCGGCTGTCACGCCTACCGGCTGCCCGGCCCGGGCCTGCCCCGGTCCCGGCCTGCCCCGGTCCTGCCGCAAGCCCGCGGCCGGGGGCCGGGGGCCGGGTTCCGGTACGTCGGGGGCGGCAGCTCGCCGTCTCCTGTCCTGACGATATTTTCCGCCGCCTGGTTGCGCGGCGCTCGTCAAGGCGAAAGGGCCTCCCTGCCGAGGCGGGGAGGCCCTTTCGTCTTACCTGCGGTAACCGTCAGTCGTTGCCGTTGCCCGGGGCCGGCGTCGTCTTCTGGATCTGGAGCAGGAACTCCGCGTTGCTCTTGGTCGTCTTGAGCTTGTCCAGGAGCAGCTCGATGGCCTGCTGGGAGTCCAGCGCATGCAGCACCCGGCGGAGCTTCCAGGTGATCGCCAGCTCGTCGCTGCCGAGCAGGATCTCCTCCTTACGGGTGCCGGACGCGTCGACGTCCACCGCCGGGAAGATCCGCTTGTCGGAGAGCTTGCGGTCGAGCTTGAGCTCCAGGTTGCCGGTGCCCTTGAACTCTTCGAAGATCACCTCGTCCATCCGCGAGCCGGTGTCGACCAGCGCGGTGGCCATGATGGTCAGCGAGCCGCCGTCCTCGATGTTGCGCGCGGCGCCGAAGAAGCGCTTCGGCGGGTACAGCGCGGTCGAGTCGACACCACCGGAGAGGATGCGGCCCGACGCCGGGGCGGCGAGGTTGTACGCACGGCCCAGCCGGGTGATCGAGTCCAGCAGCACGACCACGTCGTGACCCAGCTCGACGAGACGCTTGGCGCGCTCGATGGCCAGCTCGGCGACCGTGGTGTGGTCCTCGGCCGGGCGGTCGAAGGTCGAGGAGATGACCTCGCCCTTGACCGACCGCTGCATGTCGGTGACCTCTTCCGGACGCTCGTCGACCAGGACGACCATCAGGTGGCACTCGGGGTTGTTG
>DOWQ01000293.1:6026-6379 GCA_003519485.1 Streptomyces sp.
CCCTTGCCGATCGGCGCGACCAGGTCGATGATCCGGGTCGTCATCTGGTTCGGCTCGGTCTCCAGGCGGAGCCGGTCCTGCGGGTACAGCGGAGTCAGCTTGTTGAACTCCGGGCGGCCGCGGCCGGTTTCGGGCGCCATGCCGTTGACCGAGTCCAGCCGGACGAGCGCGTTGAACTTCTCACGGCGCTCCCCCTCCTTGGGCTGCCGTACGGCGCCGGTGACGTGGTCGCCCTTGCGGAGGCCGTTCTTCCGGACCTGCGCGAGGGAGACGTACACGTCGTTCGGGCCGGGCAGGTAGCCGGAGGTCCGGATGAACGCGTAGTTGTCGAGGATGTCGAGGATGCCCGCGAC
>DOWQ01000295.1 GCA_003519485.1 Streptomyces sp.
GGAGAACTTCAAGGCCATTGACAAACAGTTGTTTACGACTGCCGGAGGCACCTGCCGCGCCCGAATCTCGATGTCGACGAGAACGGGAGGCACCCCGCCGGCACCCGGCAACGGCGCGACGGTGGCTACCACCTACGCCCGTAGCCAGCGCTTTTGCCCCGGGCTCCGGACGGGCGGCAGACGGCTTCCTCGCGGTCACCACCGAGCTGCTGCCCGAAGTCGTGAGCATCCGGCACGGGAACTGCCTCCCGAACTGCTGTCGAAACGCTGCTCTGCGACGTGAACAGAGCCAGGCCTGCGAGGCCCGGCACGGTGGCCGGCCGCTTGGGGCAGGCGGGAGGGTCAGACGTCGGCCCCATGACGGGGCAGTTCTTCGTTGATGCGCCGGGCTTCTTCGAGCTGGTCTTCGAGGATGACGATGCGGCAGGCGGCGTCGACGGGGGTGCCCTGGTCGACGAGTTCGCGGGCGCGGGCGGCGATTTTCAGCTGGTAGCGGGAGTAGCGGCGGTGGCCGCCCTCCGAGCGCAGGGGGGTGATGAGGCGGGCTTCGCCGATGGCGCGCAGGAAGGCGGGGGTGGTGCCGAGTATTTCGGCGGCCCGTCCCATGGTGTAGGCGGGGTAGTCGTCGTCGTCGAGACGGCCGAGGGATTTTTCTGCGGTCATTGGCACCTCTGATCGGGGAACGCGTCAAGGGGCCCTGGTGCCGTACGGCACCAGGGCCCCGAGGGATGTGCAACACCATCTGCCGGCTTACTGCGGTGCCGGACTTCTCTTTCCGCACCGTCTCCCGGGAGAGGGGGGCGTGTGCGGGGATCGCGGATGCGTGACCGTGGGACCACCTTCCGTTCCGGGGCCTGCGGTACCCGGGCTGACCTGCGTCCTCGCCCGGGCGATCCTGATGGCGTCTGCCTCCTTCTTTCTTCTTTCCTGCTGGTCAACCTGTTTGCTACTGCGGGTCATGCGTACTGTCGGCGGCCCCTGGCGGGCCGCCCGGCCCGGCAGTCAGCGAGGGGACCCCGAGAGCCTTCCGGCCCCGCCACTCCACTGCCGTGCCACAACTGCTTTGGTCCTGCATGCGCGGCAGTTCGTCCTCTGTCGCGCCTTCTCGATCTCTTGGCTACGGGGAAAACACTAACTCCGGAGAGCCTGCATGTCTACTCCCGCCATGACAGATTTCCTGTGAGGGGGGAGGGTAGGGTTCTTCGCCCGCGCCACTGGTATAGCTGCACCGAGAAACATGCTTCCGGGTGTGAAGGCCGTCGGGGCGGGCATGCGGGCTGGCACGGAAAAGCGGCACAACCGAGAACAGGTGGGTGTACGCGCATGAATCGCATGAAGATCGTCAGCACCGCGAACCCCGCGCCGACCGTGGTGCGGGGCACCAGCCCGGACAGCATTCATCGGGCCCGCGAGGCCGCCCGTGCGTTCACCGACAGCCTCTCCCCGGCACCGGACCCCGCCATGGCGGACACCCTTCACCCCCGGCCCCGGCCCCGGCCCCGGCCCCGGCAAAACCGTCCACGCCCGACTCCCCCTGACGCCGACTGCCCTGCCGCACCCCGCCGCCGCCACGGACGTGGCCGGGGACGAACTCGCGGAGGTCTGAGCCCGTCCCGCTACAGGGACGGGCGGCGGCAGCACACCGGCCAAAAAAGGGAACCGCGTTCCCGGCCGCACTGAGACATCCGCCGAGGGTGCGGTTCAGGGGCGGCGGATGTAGGTGTGGAGGAGGTCGATCTCGCCGAACCCGCCGGCCCGCAGCAGCGGCCCGGCTGCCGGGTGGGCCTGGCCGGTGCCGGGCGGGTCGTGGTCGAGGAGGGCGATGACGTCGGTGGCGCCGTAGACGGCGAATTTCTTCAGGCTCTGCTCCAGTAGTCGGCGGCCCATCCCGCGGCCCCCCCCCAGGCCGGCTCGACCGCGATCCACCGCAGTACCCCGAGCGTCTCTTGCGGCACGTCGGCGAAGGCCTCCGCCACCGGGGTGCCGTCGGTGTCGGTCAGCTCCAGCCGCCACCCGGGCGCATCGCGCCGGGGACTGAGCTGCGCGAGCGGATAGGCCGGCGGGCCCGGGGCGCCGATGGCCCGGTGCCAGTAGCTCTGCTCCCCGCTGTCGGTGAATCCGGTATCGAGCAATACCTGCCGGGTGGCCTGCCGGCGGCGGGCGGGCAGCCCGTCCACGCCAGACGCCCAGGCCGGACAGCACGCGAACCCGTACACACACCGCCCGGGCCCCATCTGCTCCAGCGTGTGGTCCAGCAGCAGCTCGGCCACGGCCGGGTCCTCCCGCGTGTGCAGCCACAACACCACCCCCGCGCCGTCCCCGGGCCGGACAGCGAAAGACACCACCCCGGCCGTCCGCCCGGCGGCGTCCACGGCCACGACCGTCTGCGGCCGGTCCAGCTCCGCCCACCACGCCCGTTTCTCCACCCCCGGCGCAGTGCCGACCAGCGCCATCACCAGCAGATGCGCCTCAACGGCGGGCTGCCCCGGCAGCCGGTCAGCACCAATCAGCTCCAGGACCACGGCCTGGTCCCTGTTCTCATAGGGCCGCAACCGCAACCCCGGACCGCCCTGTCCCACCGCCGCGCCTTCCTCGTCCACGCACCAGCTACCCATCCGAGGCACCCGGCCCGCGTCCACTCCCTCCAGAGAAAGACTCACCCGACACCGCCCCTTCAGCAACCGGAGTTTTCCCAGCTCCGTGCCCACCCCGAGCACCGGCCACGTCCCCACGCGTCACTACCTGCGGAAAGGCGCCTCTGCGCGCTCACCGCCGTCCAGAGTGCGCGCAGAGGCGCCCTGCGGGCCACCATAAAGATCCGCACGCCCGTTCGCCTCGCAGGACGCGCCGCCCCTCGGCCCAATGCACCGCCCGACCCCCGCGGCGAGATAGACACAGACGGGCGGCGTCCGCTCCCCGGCGCCACACCGAAAGCGTTCACCTCTCTCCCCGGAGGATCCCCATGGCCCAGCAGGTCCGCGAGATCATGACCGGTTCGCCGGTCACCGTCGGCGTGCACACCGCGGTCACAGAAGTCGCATCACTGATGCGCGAGAAAGACATCGGCGCGGTCCTCGTCCTGGAGGGCGAACAGCTACGCGGCCTGGTCACCGACCGCGACCTCGTGATCCGCGTCATCGCCGACGGAAAGGACCCCAACGAGACGACCGCCCAAGCCGCCTGCAGCGAAACCCTGACCACCGTCGCCCCCGAGGACCCCATCGACCGGGCGGTCGCCCTGATGCGCGAAGGCGCAGTACGCCGCCTCCCCGTCGTCGACAACGGCCACCCCGTCGGCATCATCGCCCTCGGCGACATCAGCGCAGCCTCCCCCAACCAGTAACCCCACCCACCAGCGAACCCGAACGGGCCCCGTGCCCCGGGACAAAGCAGCGGCCCCGAGCAAGGGGGGGACGCTCGAGGCCGCTGCTCCCGCGGGGGGAGTGCGTATCTTCTTCCTACAGTCACCATAACGAGCCTTGGCCCAACGCGACACGGACACGACGAAACGTTCCCTCGCCCACCCGCTCACCAGTGGCTTGCTGCCAGACCCGGGGCCAGCGCCCGCCACCGCTGCGATCGGGACCGGGACCGGGACCGGGCCGCCCACCGTCCTGGCCGATCCCGCGGTCGCAGTCGACTGCTGTCCCGCCTGCCACCCCGAACACATCCTGACCGCCACCGGAGCCCGGCTCGTGCCGCACGAACCGGCCTGACCGGACCACCTCACCACCACCACGACCAACGGCACCCCGTCCGGGCAAGCCCCCATCGACACCAGCTTACCCACACCTGATCGTTGAACGACAAGCTGACGCCGTGCGGGTCCCCCGGTCACGCGCTGCGCGAGCGCTTCTTGCGCTTGGGCCGTGATCGTTCGTCAACTTGGAGTTCCCGCTCCGCGCCGTGGGCACCGGCTCTGATCTGGCGGCTTCGCTCCCTCTCTGCGTTGAACTCCGCGCCGAGCAGCACGGCGAGGTTCGTGATCCACAACCACACCAGGAACACGATCACGCCGCCGAGCGTCCCGTAGGTCTTGTTGTACGAGCCGAAGTTGGCCACGTAGAAGGCAAAGGCGACGGAGGCGATGAGCCAGATGACAAGCGCGAGTACCGCTCCGGGAACGACTGACCTCAGGCCGGACAACCGTGCGTTGGGTGAGGCGTAGTAGAGCACACAGAACATCAGCACGACGATCAGCAGCAGCACCGGCCACTTGGCAATGTTCCAAGCCGTCACAGCTGCGTCGCCGGCGCCGATGGCCGAGCCGGCCTTCTGAGCCAGCGGTCCGCTGACCACCAAGGCGATGAGCACGACGGCCTGAAGCAGGACGAGAAGGAGCGTGACGAGCATCTGCAGCGGGCGGAGTTTGACGAACGACCGGCCTTCTTCGACCTCGTAGATCGCGTTCGAGGCGCGCATGAAAGCGCCGACATACCCTGACGCGGTCCACAGTGCTGCGGCGACACCGACGATCAGCAGGATGCCCGCAGCCCCTTTGTCCGACGCCAGGCTGTTGAGCGGGCCCTTGAACGTGTCCACCGCCGAGGCAGGACCGATCGAGCTGACCAGATCCGTGGCCGTGCTGATGATCTTTTTCGGGTCCATCAGCAGCCCGACGAGAGAAAACAGGGCGATGAGCGCGGGAAAGATCGACAGCACAGCGTAGTAGGTGAGCGCGGCGGCCGAGTCGGAGAGATTGTCTTCCTTGAACTCGCTCATCGTGCGCTTGAGCGTCTGTCCCAGCCCGCCCTTGCTGGGATACGCCGGACCCTCGGGGCGGCGTCCGGAGCGCTTCTCGGCGTCGCCGGTGGGCGTAGGCTCCGACTCAGACATGCGCACTCCCTTGCTGTTCGGGGCCAGGGGACTATTCGCGCGTCTCCTGCCCATCATCACTTTTCAACCTAG
>DOWQ01000261.1 GCA_003519485.1 Streptomyces sp.
CGTCCGCGAGCCGTTTGAGGACCACGACCGCGCAGCCCTCTCCCCGGACCATCCCGTCGGCCGCGGCGTCGAAGGTCTTGCAGCGGCCGTCGGCGGCGAGGGCGCCGGCGCGCTGGAAGGACAGGGTGAGGGCGGGCGACAGCAGCAGGTTGACGCCGCCCGCCAGCGCGGTGTCGCTCTCGCCGTTGGCGAGGCTGCCGACGGCGTTGTGCACGGCGACCAGCGACGAGGAACAGGCGGTGTCCACGGCCAGGCTGGGTCCGCGCAGGTCCAGCGCGTACGAGAGCCGGTTCGCGGCGATGCTCAGGGCGGCGCCGGGCGGCGTCCAGGCGTCCACGGCGTCCAGGTCGGCGGTGGTGAGCCGGGCGTACTCGTTGCCGCTGATGCCGATGAAGACCCCGGTGCGGGAGCCGGCCAGCTCCGGGGCGGGCAGCGCGGCGTGGTCCAGGCCCTCGCGCGCCACCTCCAGCAGCAGCCGTTGCTGGGGGTCCATCAGGTCCGCCTCGTGCGCGGAGATGCCGAAGAACTCGGCGTCGAACGCGGTGACGTCGTCGAGGAAGGCGCCGTACGGGCTGACCTCGGCCGGTGCCGTCCCGCCGGCCGGGAGGAACGGGTCCCAGCGGCCGTCCGGGACGGTGGACACCGCGTCGCGGCCCTCGCTCAGCAGCTGCCAGAAGGCGGTGGGCCCGTAGACGCCGCCGGGGAGCCGGCAACCGATGCCGATGACGGCCACCGGAGGTGCGGCGCGGATTCCCGGGCCGGATCCCGGCAGCGCTCCGGGCTGCGGCAGTGCACCGGTCGTCCGCGGGGCCCCGGACTCCGGTGCTGCGCCGGGATCAGGTGACGTCCCGTTCTCGGGCTGGGCCGGTGCGGCCGTCAGCCGGCGCAGGTCGGGAGCGTCCCACAGGAGCGTGGCCGGCAGCGCCTCGCCCGTGAGTTCGCCGAGCTCCCCGGCCAGCCGGACCGCGTCGCGGGAGGTGAGGCCGAGTTCCGCGAAGGGCCGGTCGTCGGTGATCTCGCCGGGGTCGAGCCCGTACCAGGCGCACAGCCGGTCGGTGACGGCCCGGCGGATCAGCTCCTCGCGGGAGCCCTCCCGGCTCACCGGGCGGCTCCCCGGCCGGCGGAGCTCTCCCCGGCGTACCCGGCGTATCCGCCGTCCTCTGCCCCCGGTGCCCGCTCGGCCCCGCTCTCCCCCGGGTCCTCGGCGGCGAAGAGCCCCTGCAGAAAGCGGGCCCGGCAGGCCGTACGGGAGATCTTTCCGCTGGAGGTGCGGGGCACCGCCCCCGGCGGCACCAGCAGCAGCCGGCCGAGCCGCAGGCCGTGCCGCGCGGAGAGCTCCGCGCGGGCCGCGCGGGCCGCCGCGGCCCGCAGCAGGTCGGTCACCTCGGTGTCCCGTCGGTGCTCGGCGACGACGATCACCTGTTCGCCGTTCTCGCCGGGCCGGTCGTCGCCGGGCACCGAGAACGCGGCGAGCCGGTCCCGCCGTACGCAGTTCAGCGCAGACTGCACCGTCTCCTCGATGTCCTGCGGATAGTGGTTGCGGCCGTCGACGATCAGCAGGTCCTTCAGCCGGCCGATGACCAGCAACTGCCCCTCGTGCAGGCTGCCGAGGTCACCGGTGCGCAGCCAGCTGCCGCTGTCGCCGGGGAGTCGGACGCCGAACGTTCCCTCGCCGGCCTCCGGGCGCTTCCAGTAGCCGAGCCCGACGTTGGGCCCGGACACCAGGATCTCGCCTATCCCGCCGTCCGGCAGGGGCAGCCCGGTGGCCGGGTCGGCGATCCGTACCCGCTGGCCGGCCGGTGTGCCGCAGCCGACGAGATGCGCCGCGCTCTCGTCGCTCGCGTCGACGGCCACGACCCTCCCCCGGGCGAGGGCGGCCGGGTCGCACGGCACGGTGCCGGGTGGCGAGGCCGGCGAGTCGTTCGTGACGAACACCGTGGCCTCGGCCAGCCCGTAGGACGGGCAGTGCGCCTCGGGGCTCAGTCCGGCGTCGGCGAAGGCGCGCTGGAAGCGGTCCACGGTGCCGGGCCGCACCGGCTCGCTGCCGTTGATGAGGGCCTTGACGCGGTGCAGCCGCATGCCCGCGGCGGTGCCGGGGTCGGTGCGGGCGGCGCAGTAGTCGAAGGCGAAGTTCGGCGCGGCGCTGATGGTGCCGGGGTACGAACCGAGGAGCCGCAGCCACCGCGAGGGCTGCTCGAGGAACGCGACGGGGTCCATGAGCACGGTCGGGAAGCCGCCGACGACCGGGGCCGCGACGCTGAGGACGAGGCCCATGTCGTGGAAGAGCGGCAGCCAGCCGACGGTCGTGCTGCAGTCCGCGTCGGCGTGGAATGCCTCGATGGCCTGCCGGGCGTTCGCGACCACATTGGCGTGGGTGATCATGACGCCGGCCGGGCTGCGGGTGGAGCCGGAGGTGTACTGCAGATACGCGATGTCGTCAGGAGCGGGCGCGGGCGCGGGGGCGGTATCCGCCGACGGCCCCGCCCCCGGCGGTCCGGCCGTACGGGAGCCGTCGAACGGGTACGGCAGCCCGTCCACCGGGACGACCGGCGGCAGCGTGAGGCCGTGGTCGTCGCCGAAGGTGCGGACCGCGTCCAGCGACGCCGTGTCCGTCAGCAGGCAGGCCGGCTCGCAGTCGGCCAGTACGGCGGCGAGCCGGTCCCCGTGGCCG
>DOWQ01000449.1 GCA_003519485.1 Streptomyces sp.
GTAGCGGGGACAGGATTTGAACCTGCGACCTCTGGGTTATGAGCCCAGCGAGCTACCGAGCTGCTCCACCCCGCGTCGGTAATCAGGACACTACGGCATCGCGGTGACGGTGGGAAATCGTCCGCCCGGGCCGGGACGCCACCCGCGCCCGGACCCGGACGAGGGCGACCGGCCCGGCCGGCGCCCCGGGGAGCCGGACACCGGCGCGTCACCCGTCAGACGGCGGCGGGCCGCCGGTAGAGGTGCCCGATGCCGAGGGTTTCGCAGGTGTCGGCCAGCTCCCGCTCGAAGAAGAGGGACCGTCGTCCAGCGCGAACTGCAGGTGCCCCAGCGCCTCCATGCAGATCAGCCCGTACAGCCGCACCCAGCACCGCAGCATCACGGCGATGGCTTCGACCGGCAGGTCCACATGCCGGTGCGCGCGGAGCCGGCTGAGCTGCTCGGTCAGCCGGGGCGGCAGGGAGCCGGGCGGGTCGACGGGGAAGGGGTGCGAACGCCACAGATCCGCCATCAGCTCGGCGAAGACCAGCCCGAAGACCCAGCCCGCGTCCTGCTCCCGGGCGGACTCCTCGCCGCGGGTCGCGCCGAGGGCGCTGGGGCCGAGCAGCAGCCCGAAGTCGCGCTGGTGCGTAAGGCCCCGACCGCGCAGTGCCCGCCCGGCGGTGATGAGCCGCTGCGGCGCGTCGTCCTTCGGCAGTTCGTCGCAGGACCGGCGCAGATGCTCGGCCACTTCGTTGAAAACGTCGACCCGGAGGGTCCGCAACAGCTCGTCGTGGCTGGAGAAGTAGCGGTAGACGGCGGGAGCGGTTATCCCCATTCTTCGCGAGATGGCACGGATGCTCACGCTCTCGACGCCGTCTGCGGCCAGCAGTTCGGTGGGTCATGACCGCGCGCCTCGACGCCTGGATGCCGGTCAGCCACTGGTCCACCCACCACAACCGGTACGTGGCGTCACCGCCCACCGCTGCCGCCCGCGCCCTCCGCGAGGTGACGGCCGCGGAGATGCGGGTCATGCGGCCGCTCGTCGCGCTGCGCACCCTGCCGTCCCAGCTGTTCGGCGGGGAGACCGCGCGCAAGCCGGCCCCGGCCGGTGCGCGGGTGGACATGACCCGGATGGGATTCATCGTGCTGGACGACCTGCCGGACGCGGACCTCGTGCTCGGCTTCGTCGGGCAGCCCTGGAAGCCCGTGCTCTCCAAGGCGGTGCTGCGCGATCTCAGCCCGGCGGAGTTCGCCTCCTTCGACCGCCCCGGGTACATCAAGGGCGTCTACGCCCTGTGGGCCGAGCCGGACGGCACGGGCACCCGGCTGCGCACCGAGACCCGGGTGTACGCGACGGACCGGGGGGCGGCGCGGCGCTTCCGGCCGTACTGGTTCCTCATCGAGCCCTTCAGCGGCCTGATCCGCCGCGACTGGCTCGCCGCCGTCGGCCGCCGTGCCGAGAGGGCTGGACCTGCCGAGGGGGCCGGCCCGGCTCCGTCCGCCTGATCCTGACCGGGCTCCTCCCGTCCGCCGCCATCCCCTTACGTCCGGCTCCCGTTCGCGGAGGCTCCGGAAGAGCTACGAGAACTCCGGTCCCCCGCCCGCCCCCGGCTGTATCCAGTCCCGCACCGCACGGATCTGTAACGACGACAGGGGCCCCTGCCGCCCCGTGGAGTGCGGTACCCGACCATCGAAAGAGAGACGACCGTGGACCGTCCCGCCATCCACCGGCGCCGCTGGCAGATCCTTGCCGTGCTGTGCATGAGCCTTGTTCTGATCGGGCTCGACAATCTGATCCTCAACCTGGCGCTGCCCAAGATCCAGACCGACCTGGGTTCGACCTCCACCCAGATGCAGTGGATCGTCGACTCCTACGTCCTGTCCTTCGCCGGCCTGCTGCTGCTCTGCGGCAGCCTGGGCGACCGGTTCGGACGCAAGCGCATGCTGACGATCGGCCTCGTGCTGTTCCTGGCCTTCTCCGTCGCGGCGGCGTTCTCCACCGACTCGACCGTACTGATCACGATGCGGGCCGGCCTCGGCATCGGGGCGGCGCTGATCATGCCCGCCACGCTCGCCATCATCAAGGACGTCTTCCCGGCCGAGGAGCAGGCGAAGGCCATCGGGATCTGGGCCGGTACGGCCGCCCTGGGCGTCCCGCTCGGCCCGGTCGTCGGCGGCACCCTGCTCGACCACTTCTGGTGGGGATCGGTCTTCCTCATCAATGTGCCGGTGGTCGCCGTGGCCCTCATCGGCGGCGCGATCCTGATCCCCGAGTCGCGGAACCGTAAACACTCGGGCCTCGACGTGCTCGGCGCGCTGCTCTCCGCCACCGGGCTCGGGCTGCTCGTCTACGGACTGGTGGAGGCATCCAGGAACGGCTGGAGCGACCGGATCACCCTCGGCTCGCTGGCCGGTGGCGCAGTGGTGCTGTGCGGCTTCGTGCTCTGGGAGCGGCACACGCCGCACCCGCTGCTGACGTCGGAGCTGCTGCGCGAGTCCCGGTTCAGCGGTTCCGCACTCGCCATCACCGCCATCGCGTTCGGCATGTTCGGCTCGCTGTTCGTCCTCACCCAGTACCTCCAGTTCGTCCTGGCCCACGAGCCGCTGGCGGCGGGAATCCGGCTGCTGCCCATCGCCACGATGATCGTCGGCGCCCCGCTCAGCCCGCGCCTGGTCGAACGGCTCGGCCTGAAGGCCGTGGTGGCGATCGGCCTGACCCTGATCGCCGCGGCGCTCGCGCTGACGTCCGGCGCCGGGGTCGACTCCGAGCCCCGCATCCTGTGGAGCCTCGCCCTCTTCGGCCTCGGCATGGGCCTGGCGATGCCCGCCGCCGCGGACGCCATGCTGGCCGCCGCGCCCGCCGGGCAGTCGGGCGCGGGATCCGCGGTCACCGACGCCTCCATGCAGGTCGGCGGCGCGCTGGGCATCGCCGTCATCGGCAGCATGCTCTCCACCTCCTACCGCGATTCCATGCCGGCGGTGGGCGGGGTGCCCGCCGAGGCGGCGGCCGCCGCCGAGGACTCCGTCGGAGCCGCCACCGGTGTGGCCGCGCAGCTCGGCGGCGAGACCGGCGGCCNNCGGCCGGCTGCTCGAGGCCGCACATCACGCGTTCGTCGACGGGCTGCAGAACGCCATGCTCGTCGGCACCGCCGCCACCGTCCTCGGTGTGCTCGTCGCCCTCTTCGTGCTGCCCAGCCGGCCGCGGAAGGCCGGAGCCGGTGACTTCGGCGCACCGGGCGGCGGCGAGGACACCCACCACCTCGAACCCGCCGTCCGAAAGTGACGGCTTCCGCACGTCCCTACTGATTGGAATCAGCCCTGATGGCTGCGAAGAACGTAATCATCGTCGGCGGTGGCATCGGCGGGCTCACCCTCGCCGGGGCCCTCACCCGCCGCGGCGTCGGCGTCACCGTCCTGGAGCGGGCTCCCGAACTCCGGGCGCGCGGCCTCGGCTTCACGATCTGGCCGAACGCCACCGCCGCCCTGCACGCCGCCGGNNCTGCTGGACTCCGTACGGACGGCGGCGGGCACCATCGTCCAGGCGACGCTGCGGACCAACAGCGGACGGAAGCTGGTCACGATCGACGTCAATGCGTGGGGCGAGCGCCTCGGCGCCCCAGCGCTGACCGCCACCCGGCCCGATCTCCTCGCGGCGCTGGCGGGGGCGGCGGGAGCGGCCGTCCGCTTCGACGCGGAAGTCGTCAGGGTCTCCCCCGACCGGGGAGAGCTGGAGCTCTCCGACGGAGAACTGCTGCGGGCCGACGCCGTGATCAAGGCCGACGGGGTCGGCTCAGCGGTGCGCCGCTCCCTTTCCCCCGCCCGGCAGAACACCCTGAACGAGCCCATGCTCGTCGGGTGGCAGGGCCTGGTCCCCCAGGGACGGCCCCGCATCGAGGTGGACATGATCTTCGGTCCGACCGGCGCCGCCGGCATCTTCGGCCTCCCCGGCGACCATACGTACTGGTTCCTGCAGGCCCCGAAGGGCCGCGTGCCCGATAACGGCTCGCCGTTCACCACGGGCTGGTCGCCCCGGATCCAGGAGCTGATCGCCGCCACTCCGGCGGACGCCCTGTGGCGGGACGACATCCGGGACCGGGAGCCGACGCCGAACTGGGGGCGCGGCAAGGTCACTCTGCTCGGCGACGCCGCACACCCGATCGTGCCCAACCTCGGCCAGGGGGCCTGCCTCGCCATGGAGGACGCCGCCATCCTCGCCCAGTGGCTGGTGAACACCGGCGATCCCGTGACGGCGCTGCGCTCCTACGAGCAGGCACGTTTCACCCGGGTGCGGGACATGTACCGCAACGCCCGGCGCGCGGCCCGTATGCAGCGCCTCGCCCCCGCCCTGCGGGACCCGATGCTGTCCGCGGCACCGTCCGTGCTGCGCCGCGTCTTCACCGCCCCCGGCAACCCGCTGCCGGAACTCGCGCCCCTGTGAGCGGCCGGGCTCCGCAGCAGGCCGCCGCGGGCGGCCGTCATCCGTCTGTAAACCGTCCAGTGGAGGAACGTGTCCCATGCTCCAGCAGGATCAGTCCGAAGCACCCGAGGTGAAGGATCTGGCCGCGCGGTTCACGGACCGCGTGTGGAACCACCCCGAACCCGGTCCCGTCGACGCGTACGTGACACCCGGCTTCGTCGGGCACTTCCCGGGAACCCCCGATGTGCACGGCCCGGCGGAGCTGCTCCGTACGGCGGCGGATCTCCGCCGGGCCCTGCCCGATCTCGAGCTGCGCGTTCAACCGGGTGCGGGAGGACGACCGGGTCTTCCTGCGGACGGTCGCCACCGGTACGCAGCACGGTGACTACCTGGGCATACCACCCACCGGACGCCGTTGCGGATCACCGGGATGACCATCCTGCGGTCCGAGGGCGGCAGGGTCGCCGAGCTGTGGCAGCAGGCCGACCAACTCGGGGCCCTCGAACAGCTGGGCGTGGTGCCGCCGAAGACCGCGGGACCGTTCGGCCAGATCGCCCACACCCTCAAGGTGGGCGCCCGGTTCGGCGTGCTCAAGGCGAAGGCGGCGAGGCGCCGGCGGAGCGCCGGGTGAGCCTCGCGAGGCGCCTCCGGGGCCGCACACCGACAGCCACAGCCACAGCCGAAGCCCCACGGAGCAGCACGCAGGGCGCGCTGCCCGGATGTGAGGAGATGTCCGCACCATGACCGGAACCAAGACATCCGCCGCCGACCGCACCGCGCTGCCCCGCCGCGATCCCAGGGAGGCTGCGCTCGAACTCCTGGAGCGCGGCTGGCGGGTGAAGGACCCGACCGTCCTCGACGAGATGGCCGTGCCCGAGTGCACGTACGACCTGCCGGGGCACCCCCGGATGGGCAACAAGGAGTTCATGGAGCTGATGCAGCATGTCTGGCTGGCCAAGCCCGACCTGCGCATCGAACTCCTCGACATGGTCGTCGAGGGCGATCTGGTGGCCAGCCGGGTGCGGTTCAGCGGCACCCAGAGCGGCGAGCTGCTGGGCATTCCGCCCACCGGCCGGTTCGTGACGATCGACGAAATACTCCTCGAACGCTGGGACGAGCACGGCCGGCTGCTCGAGTTCCACCAGGAGGCCGACTTCCTGGGGATGCTGGGCCAGCTCGGCGTCGTGCCGCCCAAGGACGCGGGGCCGCTCGGGCAGCTCGCCCACGCGGTCAGCAGTGCCGTCCGCTTCACCTGGCTGAAGCGCAAGGCGCGCCGCGGCGGCGGGCGTCCGCGCTGACTCAGGTGTATCCCGGCTGCGCCGCGCGGATCTCTATGGGTGAAGCCAGCGCACACGATCCCTGGGGGAGACACCATGCCGACGCAGGAACCGCCCATAGCAGAGGCCGACCACGACGTCATCGTGGTCGGCAGTGGTCTCGGCGGCCTGGCCGCGGCGGCCTGCCTGGCCAAGGCGGGCCGCCGGGTCCTCGTCGCCGAACGCGCCGAGGCATCGGCGGTTACGCGCACGCCTTCAAGACCGGCGACCGCTACTACGACCCGGCCATCCATGTGGTGCCGGGCGCGGCCGAGGGCGGCACCATCGACGTCCTGCTGCGGCACCTCGGCGTCCGCGAGATGTGCGACTTCATCGAGTCCGACGCCCTGTACCGGGTCGTCATCGACGACGACGTGCTGGACGCCCCCTTCGGGGCCGAGGCGTTCATCGAGTCGCACGTACGGCCCTTCCCGCACGAGGAGAAGGGGATCCGGGGCTTCTTCGGGCTCTGCGAGCAGTTCCTCGCCGAGGCCCACCAGGTTCCGGTGCAGCTGTCCCCCAAGGAGCTCGGCCAAGCCGTCGAACGCTTCCCGACCCTCTTCGGGCACCGGATGTCGACGCTGGGGGACGTACTCGACTCCTTCATCGACGACCCGCGCTGCAAGGCCTTCTGCAGCGCAGGCTGGCCGTACATGGGGCTGCCGCCGTCGCAGCTGTCCTTCGAGCTGTTCGCCCGCTTCCTGTTCACCCAGATGCACGGCCTCTACCACTGCAAGGGCGGCTTCCAGAACCTGGTCAAGGCGTTCACGACGGCGATCGAACGCGGCGGCGGCCGGATCGTCACCGGCTCCGCCGTGGAGCGGATCCTGATCCGCGACGGGCGAACCGAGGGCGTGGTGCTGGCCGGCGGGCAGGAACTCCGGGCCCCGGTCGTGATCTCCAACGCCGACGCCAAGCACACCTTCGAGGACCTGGTCGGCCTCGAGCACCTGCCGAAGGCCTACAACCGCAGGCTCCGCTCCCTCAAGGGCTCGATGTCGATGTTCGTGGTCTACGCCGCCACGACCCTGGACATCGCGGCGGCGGGCGGGGCGCACGAGACCTTCATCTACGAGACCGACGACCACGACCGCAGCTTCGCTGGCTTCTCGCAGGGCCTGGCCCCCGCCACGGTGGTGGTGGTGCCCACGATGCTGGATCCGACGCTGGGCCCGCCCGGGGAGCACCTGGTCACCTCGACGGCCCTCGCCCCGTACGAGGGCCCGGAGCCGTGGGCGGAGCTGAAGCCCAAGCTGGAGGAGAAGTACCTCGACCTGATCGAGCGGCTGTACCCGGGGTTCCGGGCGGGGCTGACCTTCTCGGCGAGCGCGACCCCGCTGACCCTGGAGCGCTACACGGGCAACCACCGCGGCGCCGAGGGCGGCGATGAGGTTGACGCCCGCCGCGGCCGAGGTGAGATGGCCGGTCATGGACTTCGGGGAGCTCACGCACAACCGGTCGGCGTGCGGCCCGAACAGCTTCCGGATGGCCACGGTCTCGCTGGCGTCGTTGCCCGGCGTGGAGGTCCCGTGGGCGGAGATGTAGTCGATGCCCCCGGGGCCGAGCCCCGACTCGGCCAGCGCGTCCCGCATCGCCGGGACGGCACCTCCGCCGTCCGGCGGGGAGTCGGTGATCCGGTACGCGTTGAGCGTCGATCCGTAGCCGGCGAGCTCGCCGTGGATCCGGGCGCCGCGGGCCACCGCACCGTCCCAGTCCTCCAGTACGGCGATCACCGCGCCCTCGCCGAGGACGAAGCCGGACCGGTCGGCGTCGAAGGGACGGGACGCGCGCTCGGGCTCGTCGTTCCAGCGGTCGGTGATGGCGCCGAGCAGCGAGAAGCCGAGCACGTCCATCCAGGTCGTCAGCGTCGAAGCCGCCGGCCAGCATCAGGCCGCACTCACCCTCCTGTATCCGCCGGTACGCCTCGCCGATGGCGTGCGCGGCGCCGGCGCAGGCGGTGCTGACGCTGATCACCGGGCCGCGGCAGTCCGCGGCCCGGGCCACGGCCGCGACGCCGACGTTCTGGTTGCGCAGCAGTACGTCGCCGGGGGCCTGCCGGTACAGGTCGTGGAACCCGCTGCCGCTCAACTGGTGGAACATGTCCACCAGTTCCTGCAGCTCGGGCCGGCCCACGGTGCCCGCCACCGCGGCCCCCCGGTCGTAGGGAGCGGTCTCCTGCCAGCCCCTGCCGGCGTCGTCCAGCGCCTCGCGGGCGGCGGCGAGCGCGAACAGCGCGGCCCGGGACAGATGGCGCCGCTCCTTGGCGGGCGCCACGTCCGCCGGGTCGAAGTCCTTGACCTGGCCCGCGATACGGACCGGGAACGCGGAGGCGTCGAAGGTCTCCAGGCGGCTCACGCCGCTGCGGCCCGCGGCCATGCCCCGCCAGGTGCTCGCGGCGGTGTTGCCCAGCGGGGTGACGGCGCCTATTCCGGTGATCGCGACCCTTCTCATCGGCGGCCACCGCCGTCCGGGACCCGGGTCAGCCGGTCGAGCGCGCGGCGCGTTTCCCCGGTGTCCTCGAGGCGTTCGGCGGGCAGCAGGGCACACATGACGGTCTCGGCCTTCATCACCGTCCGGCCGTTCACCGAGGCGGTGCCGCTGAGCACCGCGGTCTCCTCGCCCATGGACTCGACCGTCCCTTCCAGCACCAGCACGTCTCCGGGGCGCACCGGCTCGTGGAAGGAGACCCCGTCCACGGACAGCAGCGCGGCGCGCTGCCGCACCCCGGTCGAGGCGATGATCAGCCAGGTCCCGGCCTGGCACAGCGCCTCCAGTACCAGCGGCGCCGGCATCTGCGGACCGCTGCCCTCGTCCCGCCAGAAGTCCTCCAGCCAGGAGGTGAGCTTGCGGGCGCTGACGGTGCGCCCCGCATCCCACGCGTCAATTCGGTCGATCAGGTGGAAACGCATCGGCATCCTTCGTCCGGGACCGCGGGCGTGGGCGCGTGGTCCGTGCCAGGGGTGGGCTGCAGGAACATCACGGCGTGGGCGATGGCGTAGTCGCCGCTGTGCGACAAGGAGATCTCCACGTCGGAGGCGCGGGCCTGTGCCGCGGAGTCGGCGGCACCGCCGCACAGCCGCACCCGCGGGCGGCCGAGCGGAGTGTTCAGCACCTCCACGTCGGTCCACCGCGTCCCGGGCCCCAGCCCGGTCCCCAGGGCCTTGAGAACGGCCTCCTTGGCGGCGAACCTGGCCGCCAGGTGGGCGTGGCGGTTGCGTTTACCGGCGCAGTAGGCGCGCTCACGTCCGGTGAAGATCTCCCGCTCGGCCACCGGGTTGTCCGTCAGCAGTTTCCGCACCCGGGACACCTGTACAAGGTCAACTCCCACTGCGAGCCGTGTCGCCACCGTTCCCCCGTCGTTTGATCCGGCACTGCACAGAGAGATCCGGGGGAGGCCGCCGCGGATACAGGGGAGCGCGGTTGACCGTCGCCCGCGTCCCTGCCGCCGCGTCCCTCTCAGGTGACGACGCACCACCGGGCCACCGCGCCGCCGCGCCGAACGTCAGGAGGGCGTGGTCCGCGCCCGCCCGCTCCGCCGGGGCCGTGCAAGACTCGGCGGTGGCCGCAGGTCACTGAGGGGGGACAAGCGTGGGGTCGTCGGAGCTGCTCATCGCCCTGGACCGGAGAAGCGCCACGCCCTTGCAGCAGCAGGTGTGCGACCAGGTCACGGTGCTGGTGCGGTCCGGCCGGCTGCGGCCCGGGGACGCCGTGCCGGCCTCACGCGAACTGGCCCAGCAGCTGGAGGTCTCCCGGACCGTCGTCACGCGGGCCTACGAACTGCTGCGCGCCCACGGCATCCTCACCGCGCGGCGCGGCTCCGGCACGAGGATCGCCGGGCTCGCCGCCCCCGCCCCGCCGGCC
>DOWQ01000557.1 GCA_003519485.1 Streptomyces sp.
GGGGGAGGGCGCGGCGGGCGCTACTGCACTCCGGTGACGGCACGGCAGCGGCTGCTCGCGCGGAGCGCCGCACTCGTACGCCACGCCCGCATGTCACGCACGGCCGTGTCCGTACGCCCGCATGCGCTGTACGGCCCTTGCGCCCGCTCTCCGTACGCCCGTTGCCCGGGCCGCGACGGCCGCCGGCCGGGCTCAGGTCCAGAGGTCGGTGATCCGCACGCCCACCTCGGCGAGGAGCGAGCGCAGGGTCGGCAGCGACAGCCCGATGACGTTGCCCGGGTCCCCGTCGATGCCGTCGATGAACGGCGCCGACCGCCCGTCGAGCGTGAACGCGCCCGCCACGTCCAGCGGTTCGCCGCTCGCCACGTAGGCGGCGATCTCCTCGTCCGACGGCTCGCCGAACCGTACGGTCGTGCCGGCGGTCACCGAGGCCCGCCGGCCGCTCGCCGTGTCGATCACGCAGTGCCCGGTCCGCAGCACGCCGGAGCGGCCGCGCATGGACTTCCAGCGGGCCGTGGCGTCCTCCGCGTCGGCCGGCTTGCCCAGCGCCAGACCGTCCAGCTCCAGGACCGAGTCGCAGCCGACGACGAGCGCGCCCGCGGCCCCGGGCCGGCCGGCCACGGCGGTGGCCTTCGCCTCCGCCAGTACGCGGGCCAGCTCCGCCGGGGAATCGGCGGTCAGCGCGTCCTCGTCCACCCCGCTCACGAGGACCTCGGGGGCCAGTCCTGCCTGCCGGAGCAGCCCGAGGCGGGCCGGGGACTTCGAGGCGAGGACGAGGGTCCGGCGGGCGGCGGAGGCGTTGTTCGGCATGCCGCCAGCGTATAGAAGCCGGCGCCCGCGCCGGTCGCCGACCGAGAGCGCAGGGGAGGGGGCGTGCGAGCAGGTGTGCGACGCCGGTCCGAGCGCCCGCGGCTGCTGCCGGTCCACCCGCGAGCCGCCCCGGCTCCCGGCGCGGCTTTCGCGCGGCGCAGCCTGCCCCGGGCCGGGCTATCCGCCGCCGAGGAGGGACAGCAGGACGAGGACGATCGCGACCGCGAGCACCAGGCCCACGCGGCGCAGCATCGCCTCGGCGTCCCGCAGTTCCTCGGGAGGCTCGTCGGAGGGGTCGGACCACAGCATGGCCCGATAATCCGTCGCGGGACGGCTGTGCCGCCTGAGTACGGGTACTCAGGCGGCACAGCCCGCACGGACCAGAGACCCGCCGAGACCTCAGCGGTCTCAGCGGTCTCAGCGCCTCAGCGGGGCCAGTACGTGCTCCGCCACGCCTTGGGACCGGGCTGCGGCATCGCCCGGTGGGCCACATTGCGTGCCGGGTCCGCCCACTCGTCCACGGTCTCGGGCGCCGCGGAGGCGAACGAAGCCGCCGAGGCGCGTGCTCGTACCACCGCGAGTGCGGCGGCCAGCTCCTCCGGGGTCGGATTGCCCCGTACCACCTTGAACATCGACGGCCTTCCTTTCCCTCGGCTCCTACAGTTGATGTTGCCCAGCGGAGGCCGTGCCTAGAGCGGGATGTTCCCGTGCTTCTTCGGCGGCAGCGACTCGCGCTTGGAGCGCAGGGTGCGCAGCCCGCGGATGATGTGGCGGCGGGTCTCGGACGGCATGATCACCGCGTCGACATAGCCGCGCTCGGCCGCGACGTACGGGTTGAGCAGCGTGTCCTCGTACTCGGTGATGAGCTTCTGCCGCAGCTCCTCCCGTGCCTCGCTGGTCTCGGCGGCGGCGAGCGCCCGGCGGTGCAGGACGTTCACCGCGCCCTGCGCGCCCATCACCGCGACCTGCGCCGTCGGCCAGGCCAGATTGAGGTCGGCGCCCAAGTGCTTGGACCCCATGACGTCGTACGCGCCGCCGAACGCCTTGCGGGTGATGACCGTGATCAGCGGGACGGTCGCCTCCGCGTAGGCGAAGATCAGCTTCGCGCCGCGCCGGATGATGCCGCCGTACTCCTGCTCGACGCCGGGCAGGAAGCCGGGGACGTCGACGAAGGTCAGCACCGGGACGTTGAAGGCGTCGCAGGTACGGACGAAGCGTGCGGCCTTCTCGGAGGCGTCGATGTCCAGGCAGCCCGCGAACTGCATCGGCTGGTTGCCGACGATGCCCACCGGGTGGCCCTCGACCCGGCCGAAGCCCGTGATCATGTTCGGCGCGAAGAGGGCCTGGGTCTCCAGGAACTCCCCGTCGTCCAACACGTGTTCGACGACCGCGCGCATGTCGTACGGCTGGTTCGCGGAGTCCGGGATGATCGTGTCGAGCTCGCGGTCCTCGTCGGAGGTCTCCAGGTCCGCGTCCTCCGGGAAGGCGGGCGGCTCGCTGAGGTTGTTCGACGGGAGGTAGGAGAGCAGCGACTTCACATACTCGATCGCGTCCTTCTCGTCGCCCGCCATGTGGTGCGCGACGCCGGAGGTCGAGTTGTGGGTACGGGCGCCGCCCAGCTCCTCAAAGCCGACGTCCTCGCCGGTGACCGTCTTGATGACGTCCGGGCCGGTGATGAACATGTGCGAGGTCTGGTCGACCATCACCGTGAAGTCGGTGATGGCGGGGGAGTAGACCGCGCCGCCCGCGCAGGGGCCGACGACGAGGGAGATCTGCGGGATCACGCCGGACGCGTGCACATTGCGGCGGAAGATCTCGCCGTACATGCCCAGGGCGCTGACGCCCTCCTGGATGCGGGCGCCGCCGGAGTCGTTGATGCCGACGACAGGGCAGCCGTTCTTGAGCGCGAAGTCCATCACCTTGGTGATCTTCTGGCCGAAGACCTCGCCGAGCGCGCCGCCGAAGATGGTGAAGTCCTGCGAGAAGACCGCCACCGGGCGGCCGTCGACGGTGCCGTAGCCGGTGACGACGCCGTCGCCGNNCGAACTCGTCGAGCTCGACGAAGGAGCCCTCGTCCAGCAACAGCCCGATGCGCTCCCGGGCCGTCAGTTTGCCCTTGGCGTGCTGCTTCTCGACCGCGCGCTGGGAGCCCGCGTTCGTCGCCTCCTCGATGCGCCGCTGCAGATCCGCGAGCTTTCCCGCGGTGGTGTGAGTGCCTGACTCTTGCGACAGGGCGATTTCCGGCTCGGACATCGGGATGCGGCTCCTGCTCGTCCTCGGGGTGGGCATGGGCTGGGCTGGCGTGCGTGGGGGCATGACGTGCCGGGGCACGGCCGTGGGCCATCTGGGGCTACCGATCCGTAGCGTATCGGCGTCACTGCTCACCGGGAGTGCGGTGTTGGCCACATCGGGGCCGGTCCGCGCGGCGTGCCGCGGACCGCGCGGGACGCCTCGGGACGGCGCGGCGGGCGGAAACGGTGCCGTACGGGGACACCGCTGGGGCCGTACGGGACGGGCCCGCGGACTCCCCTCCGCCGCCGTCCGGCGAGGGCCGGCCGGCGTCCGCCGTCATCCGCCCGCCACGCCCGGCAGCCCTCGCCACCGGGCCGCGCCTAGGGTGGCCGTATGACGC
>DOWQ01000219.1 GCA_003519485.1 Streptomyces sp.
CGGAGACCCGGCCTGCTGGCTGGACCAGGTCTGTGAGGAGTGCGGCCGGATGCGGGAGGGGCCGGACCCCGGGGTGTGCGAGAACTGCGGCACGCCGGCCGGGGGTCGCCCGGCGGCAGCGCGCGACCGTGACGAGACCGGGCGTGCGCGCAACGCCCGGCCGCGCGACGGGCTGGGCCGGCCGCTGCCGTACGGCGAGCCGGGCGTCGAACGCCAGCCCGAAGGCGTACCGCGCACCCCCGGGCAGTCGCTGGAGGAGGCCCAGCAACTGCTGGACACCGGAAAGCCCTTCCACGCGCATGAGGTCCTGGAGGACGCCTGGAAGGCGGCCGAGGAGCCCGAGCGCTCCCTGTGGCGGGCCATGGCCCAACTGGCGGTCGGGCTCACCCACGCCGCGCGCGGCAACAGCAAGGGCGCGGTGTCCCTGCTGACCCGCGCTGCCGACGGCATCGACCCCTTCGCGGCCGACCCGCCGTACGGTATCGACGCGGCCGGTCTCAGCGCGTGGGCGCGCGGGCTGGCCGGGACACTCACCGCCGGGGCCACGCCGTCACCCGGCGACATCCCCGCTCCCCGGCTCCGCTCGTAACCGGCGGATCGCGGGAGTGCTGTCGCGTCACGCCGCCGGGGCGCGGGGCGCGGCGGCGGGTTCCGCGGCTCGCGCGGCGACCGGTCGTCCGAGCCGTACGCGGCGGGCAGGTTCCGTACGTCCGTACGCCACGCCTGTGCCTGCGTTCGCCGAGTGACCTGGCGCTACGTCAGTTCTGCTACGTCAGTTCCGTCAGGAGCTTCTCGAGGAACGGCACGGTGCTGCTCGGCGGGTCCGCCTGCGCGCAGAGCCGGTCCATCACCGCGAGGTAGTTGTCCAGGTCTTCCTGCTTGTCCAGGTAGAGCGCGCTGGTCAGCTGCTCCAGGTAGACGATGTCGGGCAGGTCCGGCTCCTGGAACCGCAGGATGGTGATCGGCCCGCCGGCCGCCGAGACGCCGCCGATGCTGAACGGCGCGATCTGCAGTACGACGTTGGGCAGCCCCGTCATGTCGATGAGGTGCCGGAGCTGTTCCCGCATCACGGTCACGCTGCCCATCGGACGGCGCAGCGAAGCCTCGTCCAGCACCGCCCACAGCCGGGGCGCGCCCGGCCGGTCCAGCAGCTGCTGCCGCGTCATGCGCAGCCGCACCCGGCGCTCGATCTCCGTACCGGCGGCGCGCGGATGGCCGAGGTAGGTGACGGCGCGGGCGTAGCCCTCGGTCTGCAGCAGCCCGGGGACGAACTGGTTCTCGTAACTCCGGATGACGGAGGCGGCCTCCTCCAGCCCGAGGTGCGTCTCGAACCAGCTCGGCAGGATGTCGCCGTACTGGTGCCACCAGCCCGGTTCCGCGGCCTGCCGCGCGAGGGCGAGGAAGTCCTCCCGCTCGTGCTCGTCGGTGACGTTGTAGAGCGTCAGGAGGTCTGCGACATCGCGCTCCTTGAACCCGACCCGGCCCAGCTCCAGCCGGCTGATCTTGGCGTGCGAGCCCCGGATCACGTCGGCGGCGGCCTTGGTGGAGACATTGTTCGCCTCCCGGAGCTTGCGCAGCTGGGTGCCGAGGACGATCCGCAGAACCGTCGGCCCGCCCTGCGGGTGCTCCAAGTAACGTCTTATCGACGGGTCGCGGCCCGGCCGAGCGGCGGTCATGCTGGCTCCCCTGAGTGAATGGGTGAGTGCCCAGTGTTCCACCACGGAGGGCGTCTCGTACAGCAGCGGAGCGTCACCGCGCGGCGCGCCACTCAGCCGTCGCCGAGCATGGCGTCGAACTCGCCGTCCTTGGCGCCGTGCAGGAAAACCGCGATCTCGTCGCGCGTGTAGACAAGGGCGGGACCCTCCGGGTCGCGGGAGTTACGCAGGGCGATGCTGCCGCCCGGGAGACTGGCCAGCTCAACGCAGTTGCCGCTCGGGTTGCTGTACCGGCTCTTCCGCCACGCCGCCCCGACCAGTCGCGCCGCCGACACGCCGTTCTCGTACTGCTGTCGCACTCTTCGCCTCTTCTCTTGCTCCCCGCGCGGCACGCCCTCTGCTGCCGCCCAACGGTACTGAAGTCGGCTCGGAATGCAATTGCAAGTGTTCTTGCAGATGTACTTGCAGTAACTGTGTGTCTCCGGCGATAGTGATGCCCAGGAGACGGCCGCGCCCGCTCGCCGGTTCAACGCAAGTGGCGGAGGCGGACAGCCGCGCCGTGCTCCCGTACGTCTCAGCAGGCCAGCGCCGGGCCGGCGGAAACCGCTCGGCGGAGCACAGAGGAGTGGTGAGCGTCACCAGCAACCACAAGCCCGCTTCGAGCTGCGCCGTCGGCGAGCTCGCCCTGGATGCCCGGCAGGGGCGGGTCGGAGTCGTCATGGACGCCCAGGGTGGGCGCATGTATCTGCGCCGCCCCGAAGGGGGCCGTGAGTGGGAGGCGTCACCCCAGGACCTCCGACCGGCCAACCCGGGCGAAGCCAGGGCCGGTTTGTCTCGGGGCGCGCACACGCAGCAGTAGGGATGTGGCATGAGCGCCGAAACCGTCCACCGGCACGCGGACTGGGTCATTCGCAAGGAGCCGGCCCCCGAGGCACCCACGGCCGTCCATGAGGTCGAGTGCACGACCTGCGCGCATTCCTCCGGCGCCGCCGACACCGCGGACAGCGTCTACGAATGGGCCGCCCGGCACGCCGCCCAGCAGCCGTTGCACACCGGCTTCCGGGAAACTGTCCATCGCTTCTGGCGCGCTTTTCCCGCCGTCTGACGGCGTCGCCGTCCGAGCCGGTGCACTCCGCCGGATCGTTACGTCCGGTCCTGACCGGGTACTGGAGGGGCGGCCCTGCCCACCACGTGCCAGGAGGCGAGCGATGCAGAAGCGACCGCCGGGTTCCGGCCCGGCACCCGGAGCGGAGGGCGGGGAGAACGCCGGCAAGCGGCGGACCCGCCCCGAGGCCACCCCGCAGGAGGACGGTGCCCGGAAGCCGGGCGATCTGCCGCTCGGCAAGGCCGGCACCGCCAATGTCGCCGGGAGCGACGAGCAGCAGCCCGAGATCGCCGAGGGGCCGGTGCCCGGTGTGCAGCCGGGGGAGAAGACCTCGCGCGGTCCGTGGACGCCACCGCTCGAGGAGGACCCGCCGCCCCCGGACGCCGCACCCGCGTCGGGAGACCCGGAAGCGGTGCGGCGGCAGAAGAAGGAAGGCGGGCCGTAGACAGTCCGCGCTGACCGCCCCGCTGGGTTCGGGGCGGTCCGGGCGCCGGTCGGCCGACTGAGGGTGCGGCTGGCTCCGAGCCGGCCGTGAGGTACGGCGCCGGGACCTCCGGAGGGGTCCCGGCGCCGCATATTTACGGCCGCAGAACCCCGTGCCGAGTCGGTGCGTCCTGGTCGCGTCCACAAATTCACGGAATTGTTCCGGACCCCGCTCCTGCGGTCCCGTCCCCTTACGGCGTTCCTGGGCTGCGGGTCGGCCCTCTTTCGGGTTTCGGGCCTGCTCGTGGCTCGCCCGTTTCCCGTTTCCCGGCAACCCCGTTCCCCCGAGCGGACGTACTTCGAGCCGTCTCCCGTCGAGCCGCCGCCATCGGGCGCCGACTGTGCGCGACGATCCTACGGTCCGTCACGGTCGTCCGCTCCCCGGTCGTCCGCCCCGAGCCGGGCCCCAGGAGGCGTCATGAGAATTCTGCTGGTCGCAAGTGCGTTCAACAGCCTGACGCAGCGGGTCTTCGCGGAACTCCGCGATCACAACCACGCCGTGGAGCGGGTGACGGCGGACGGGGACGACTCTGTGCGCGAGGCCGTGCGCCGGTACGCCCCGGAGCTCATCGTCGCGCCGGTGCTCACCACCCCGCTGCCGGAGGACGTCCGCTCCGCCCACACCTGTCTCGTCGTCCGTCCCGGGCCGCCGGGCGACCGCGGGCCGTCCCCCCTCGACTGGGCTCTGCGGCACGGCGCGCAGCGTTGGGGCGTCACGGTCATGGAGGCGTCGGAGGAGCGGGACGCGGGCGACATCTGGACGTCGGTTCCCTGCGATCTGCCGCCGGCCGGCAAGAGTGACCTCTACCGCAACGAGATCGCGGACGCGGCGGCCGAGGGGGTGCTGCTCGCCGTGCGGCGGGTCGCCTCCGGCACGTACCGGCCGATGCCGCAGAGCGCCCTGGAGCCGGAGCGGGTCGTTCGCCGGCCGGCCTTCGCCCAGGAGTTGCGGCGCATCGACTGGGAGAGCGATCCGACCAGGACCGTGCTGTCGAAACTGCGCGGGGCCGACTCCCGGCCGGGGGTGCTGGACAGCCTGCTGGGCGGCGAGTGGTTCCTGCACGGCGGTCACCCCGAGGACCGGCTCGGCGGCCGGCCCGGGGCGCTCCTCGCCACCCGGGCCGGGGCGGTCTGCCGGGCGACCACCGACGGCGCCGTCTGGATTCCCCAGTTGCGGCCGCGGCCGCAGCCGGGCGGGCCGGTGACCTTCAAACTCCCCGCCGTCCAGGCGCTCGGCGGACTGCTCCCCGACCTTCCGGAGGTCCACGCCCCGCTGCGGCTGCCCGCGCAGCGCCGGACCTGGACGGACATCCAGTACCGGGAGGAGGGCCCGGTCGGCTTCCTGCGGTTCTCCTTCCCCGACGGCGCGATGAGCACCCCGCAGTGCCGCCGGCTGCTCGCCGCCTACCGCTTCGCCCGCAACCGGCCGACCTCGGTGATCGTCCTCGGCGGTGCGCGGGACATCTTCGCCAACGGCATCCACCTCCATGTGATCGAGACGGCCGGTGACCCGGCGAAGGAGTCCTGGGCGAACATCAACGCCATGGACGACCTGGTGGAGGCGGTCATCGACACCACCGACCGGTTCGTGGTGGCCGCCCTCGGCGGGAACGCCGCGGGTGGTGGCGCGATGCTGGCCATGGCCGCCGACGAGGTGTGGTGCCGGTCCGGCACCGTACTCAACCCGCACTACCGGCGGATGGGGCTGTACGGCTCCGAGTACTGGACGTACACACTGCCCCGGCGGGTCGGCGCCGACCGGACCGAGTCGCTGATGGCGGAGGCGATGCCGGTGAGCGCGGCCGGCGCGCTCCGGGCCGGCCTCGCGGACCGGGTCGTGGCCGCCCGGCCGCAGGACTTCGGGGCGGAGACCGCGCGGATGGCGGCGGAGCTGGCCGGTGACGCCGGGCTGAGCGTGCGGATCGGGGACAAGAAGGCGATGCGCGAGCGCGACGAGGAGGTCAAGCCTCTGCGCCGGTACCGCGAGGAGGAGTTGGAGCGGATGCGCCGCGCCTTCTTCTCGGCCGACGAGCCCTACCACGCCCTGCGCGGCGCCTTCGTCCGCGGGGAGAGCGGCCGGTAGCCAGGGGCTCCCCAACACCCTTTCGCTGCACGCTCCGACGCGCCCGCACGGCCACCCCGTACGGGCGCGTCCGTCCGGGGCCGCCCCGTACGGACGTGTTAGCAGTGCCGCCGGGGGGGTACCCCTACGCGGTCCGTCCGCACAGCGGCGGACGTACACCGGCACAGCACACGGCAAGGGAGCGATCAGGCATGGGACACGGCGGAAACGTCATCGACGAGCTGACCACCGATCACCGGGAGGTCGAGGAGATCTTCGGGCAGATCCAGGCACTGCCCGCCGGCGACCAGCAGCGCAAGGAACTCGCCGACCGGGCGACCACCGAACTGGTGCGCCACTCCATCGCCGAGGAGATGCATCTCTACCCGGCCGTCCGTCAGTACGTCCGGGGCGGCGACGGCATCGCCGACAAGGAGATCGAGGACCACTCGGCGGCCGAGCGCACCATGAAGCAGCTCGAGGGCTGCGAGGCCGGCGACCCCGAGTTCGACCGGCTCATGGGGGAGCTGATGCGGGAGATCCGCGGCCACGTCCAGGACGAGGAGGACAACCTCTTCCCGATGCTGCGCGCGGCCGCCGACGCACAGGAGTTGGACAAGCTCGGGGAGAAGGTGCGGCAGGCCAAGAAGATGGCGCCGACCCGCCCGCACCCCGCGGCACCGTCCACGCCCCCAGCGAACAAGCTGCTCGCTCCCGGGGCCGGGCTGGTCGACCGCGCGCGTGACGCTTTGTCGGGGCGTGGCAAGAGCTGACCGCCCACCCACGAGCTCGGGAGTACTGATGAGCCAGGTCGCCGACTATGTGCTGGGCCGCCTCAGGGAGTGGGGGGTGCAGCGGGTCTACGGCTATCCCGGCGACGGGATCAACGGAATGCTGGGAGCGTTCGACCGAGCCCGGGGGGAGCCCGAGTTCATCCAGACCCGGCACGAGGAGATGGCCGCCTTCATGGCCTGCGGCCACGCCAAGTTCACCGGTGAGGTGGGCTGCTGCGTGGCGACGTCCGGCCCGGGCGCGATCCACCTGCTGACCGGCCTGTACGACGCCAAGCTCGACCACCAGCCTGTGGTCGCGGTCGTCGGCCAGCAGAAGCGGCTCTGCCTGGGGTCGCACTACCAGCAGGAGATCGCGCTCGAACAGCTCTTCGCCGATGTCTCGGAGTACTGCCAGATGGTGACGCACCCGGGCCAGGCCCGGCATGTCATCGACCGGGCCTTCAAGACCGCGCTGACCACGCGGGGCGTCGCCACGATCATCATTCCCGAGGACATCCAGGAGGCGGACGCCCAGCCCTCGCCGCCCAGGGCTCACGGCTCGGTGTTCTCCAGCGTCGGCTGGAGCCGCCCCCGGATGCTGCCCGACGAGGAGGAGCTGCGGCGCGCGGCCGACGTCCTGAACGAGGGCCGGAAGGTCGCCATGCTGATCGGCCAGGGCGCGGCCGGCGCCGAGGAGGAGGTCGTCGAGACGGCCGAACTCCTCGGCGCCGGCGTCGCCAAGGCGCTGCTGGGCAGGGACGTGCTGCCGGACGACCTGCCGTGGGTCACCGGCCCCATCGGGCTGCTGGGCAGCAAGGCCAGCGACGAGATGATGCGGAACCGCGACACCCTCCTCATGGTCGGCAGCAGCTTCCCGTACGCCGAATGGCTGCCCGAGTAGGGCCGGGCGCGCGGCGTGGAGATCGACATCGACGGGCGGATGATCGGCATCCGCTACCCGATGGACGCGCATCTCGTCGGCGACGCCAAGGAGACGCTGAGGGCCCTCGTCCCGCTGCTCGACCGGAAGACGGACCGGGGTTGGCGGAAGGAGATCGAGAGACACGTCCGGGAGTGGCACCGGATCTGCGACAAGCGGGCCGGCCAGCACTTCGGCGGGAAGATCAACCCGCAGGCGGTGGCGAGCGAGCTGTCGCCGCGGCTGCCCGACCGGGCGATCGTCACCGCGGACTCCGGCTCCGGTACCAACTGGTGGGCACGGCATCTGGAACTCCGCGAGGGGATGCGCGCCTCGCTGTCGGGCACGCTCGCCACCATGGGGCCCGGCGTGCCGTACGCGATCGCTGCCCGCTTCGCCCATCCGGACCGGCCGGTGATCGCCTTCATCGGCGACGGCGCGTTCCAGATGAACGGCATGAACGAGATGATCACCGTCCAGCGCTATCTCGACCGGCTGTC